>WGBB01000001.1 GCA_015494505.1 Nitratiruptor sp.
GCTATTAAATGATATTTATCAAACTTTTACTCATTACGATCCTTACCGTCGTCTTTTTGCTTATCACACTCTCAAGCCGATTTCGCACCTATCAAAGACTCTTTATCATTTTCGGCTACGGAGCACTCGCCTTTTTCATCCTCTTTCCATCCATTGCCGACAAAGTCGCAGAGGCCTTCGGTATCGAACGAGGGGCCGACCTTGTGGTCTATATCGCCATCGCGATTTTGGCGCTTCTTAGCACCGTGCTCTATGCGCAGGTCAAAATCCATGAGCGCGCCATCACCAAAATCGTACGCGATATCGCTATCATGAAATCAAGGAAATGTGAATGAACAGAGTTTTTTCGAAAGAGTTCGTCCAAAGCTGGAAAAAGGCCCTTATAGATACCTATGGATTTGAAGAGTATATGGATTTTGTGGTACAACCCAGTTTTGGCAAAAAGTATCTTAGCTATCTTCCTTTTATAAACTATACCGATAGAATGAGCGACGAAATCGATGACCTCCTCGAACTTGCTAAAGACAACCACTTCCAAATACGAACTCTCAATTTCAATTACCAAGATTTCAAAGACCACGATCCGGTGACGCTCCGCCTCGATGTAGGAGGGCTTAGCGAAGAAGAGCTTATGATGCAGCGCTATAAAAAGCTTTCTCGCAAGCTGATACGCAAATATGCACGCGACCCGAAACTGCATCTAGAGCAAAAAGACGATATCCCTACCTATTACGCCATCCTTAAAGAGATTTTTAAAGACCACGGCACACCGGTCTTTCCGATAGAGCTACTCTACAATTTCAAAAAGCATCTTGGTCAAAAGATGCATATCTTCTTGCTCTACCATGACAATGAGCCTGTAGGCGGGACTCTTACGTTTTGCGACAACGGTATAGGAATGCTCCATATGGGCGGCATCCCCAACCGCTTCAAACACATCAGCACCGGCCACTATATGGACCACAACATCATCATGCATCTAAAAAATCTCTGTGACATCCAAGAAGTGGATTTCGGTCGCTCGCCCTACAACGGCGGGACATACTTTTATAAAACACGTTTCGGTGCCAAACCCGTCAAAATCGATATCCATACCGACATCCAAAAAGATATTTACAGTGCCTACTCCTGGGCATCGAAAGTTTGGCAAAAGCTCCCAAATAGCGTCACCGATTACCTCGGGCCCAAACTTACCAAATATCTCGTAGACCTATGAAGACGAAACTCCTCACTACACTCAAAGCCGCACTCTTTGCCGCCCTTGTGTGGTGGCTCATCCACGATATCGATTTCGCAAAGTTTTGGCATGCGCTCATCTCCTTGCATCCTGTGGGTATAGTGCTTACACTGCTGGCTGTGCTAACCAGCGATGCCTTCATAGCCTTTCGCTGGTACTATCTGAGCCGCTATCGCCATCCCATGAAGGCCTGCTTTGATGCCAATATGCTCGCCTTTTTCTTCAATACCTTCGTGCCGGCCAAGCTTGGGGACCTGGCCAAAATCTACTACCTCTCCAAAAAAGCGTGCATCGACCCTAAGGAGTCTTCGGCCATTTTCGTAATTGAGCGCTTCTTTGATGTAGTGATACTCGGCTTTATGATACTCTTTAGCGCCCTGTACGCGTTTCATCTCAAAAGCTTGTATATTGCCGCCTTCTTCCTTTTTCTATGCGCCGGTCTCTTTTTGTTTGCTATCTACCACAAACCCTTTCTAAAAAAGCTGATGGGACTTATACCTTTTGTAAAGCTTCGCCGTCTCGTGTGGCGCGTTGCGCTCATGATTGCTCACAATCTCTCACCAAGACGCGCTCTCGTCGCTTTTGGCTTGACTCTCATCATGTGGGCTTTTTACTATCTGTGCGATATTCTCTTTTTTCTCTACGCTACCGATTTTGATCTTTCACTGATGCAAATCCTCATAGCCGCGACTTTAGCTTTTGCCGTCTCCGCTATCCCCCTCACTCCCGGAGGTATCGGAACCTTCCAAGCGGCTTTCGTCTTGGCTTTAGGGTGGTACGGAATCGCAAAAGAGGATGCATTGGGAGCTTCGAGTGTTTTGCAGGTACTCTACATTCTTCCTGCGACACTCTACAGCCTCTATCTTCTCTTTACCCAAGAAATAGTGCGAGGAATGCGCCATGTATCTGCCAAGTAACTACGAAAATTTCCCCCTTTGGCTCACTATCGACGTAGAAGAGCTTGAAGACGCCAATTTCGGTATCACACCCAAAGGGCCCCTTGATATCGACTATGCAGACATCATTGATAGATGGATCGAACTGTGTGCAAAGCACGATATTCGCTCCACTGCATTTGTTTTGGGAAGCTTTGCCCAAAAATATCCCGATGCGGTGCGCAAACTCCATGCACATGGCCATGAAATCGCCTGCCACGGTCTGGTGCATGAGCTTGTCTATACACTTCCTTTTGAACTTTGGAAAGAGCAGACACGGCAAGCAAAAGCAATCCTAGAAGATATCACGGGTGCGGAAGTTGTGGGATATCGCAGCCCTAGCTGGAGCCTACCTTTTGCCAAATCTTACTATGAGGCCCTGGCCAAACTCGGCTTTCGCTACAGCTCCAGCTATTTTCCTTTCAAAACCTACATGTACGGCAATACGATTGATAAAAAGCACCCCTTTGACATCTACACCGATGCAGGCAATATCACCGAAATCCCCGTTCCAAAAGTTGTTCTTCCCTTTAGCGGAGGATTCTATTTGCGCGTATTACCGCTGTGGCTAACAAAGCGCCTTGTAAGGGCGTTAACACAAAAAGAGATAAAACCGATAATATACACACATCCGTATGAACTGTTGCCAAATCTCTTTTGGCGTTTTAGAAAAAACGTACAACCCGACAAAGCATACATTTTGAGTTTTTTCACCACAGGCGACGTGCGAAGACGCATAGACGCAATCATTTCGGAGCTAAAGGAAAGTAGATGAGATATATACACTTCATTACCGCCGCTATTGCTGCAGGTCTGCTTCTGGGCGGATGTGCAAAGACGGCAGAAGAAAAAGAGATAAAAAAAGGTCATCAAGGTATCACCATACGCCTCGAAGGAGCGGTCTATCCAAGTAAAAAAGAGACTATCATTGCCCCTACGACGGGGAAAATAAAGCAAATTTTCGTCCAGGTGGGCGATAAAGTCAAGAAGGGACAAAAAATTCTCGATTTCGAAACGACTGTCACGCAGTTTGATATCGAGAAAACGAAACAGGAGTTGGAATATCTCACAAATCTCAAAAGATTTCTCAAAGGGAGCAAAACGGACCGGGCAAATCTGGCTTTGGTCAATATCGCACGAGAAAAGCTGGAGCGTCTGGCACGCCTCAAATCGCGTGGCTATGCGGACGCTACGGAAATCAGCAACGCCAAAGAGCTCTATGCTTCCAATCTCCACACCAAATACAGCGAAAAAGAGAACAATCTCGAGCGACTCCGATTTTTGGATGAACGCATCATCCAGACCCGCAATGAACTCAAAAAACTCAACTACGCACTCCAATCAAGCCACGCCTACGCACATATCAACGGCTTTGTGACGGATATCAAAACCCAGGTGGGCGACTACGTCTCCCAGGGTGCAGAGTTAGGTCATGTAGTCAATCTGGATAAAGTGATAGTAAAAGCCGGTATCGCTCCAGGGCTTTTGCCTTTTGTAAAAGAGGGGAAAAAGGTTAAAATCGATTTTATCACCACACCACCTTACAAAGTAGAGGCTACTATCACTCGTGTGGTCATGGTAGTAGACCCGGATTTCAAACGCATGGTAGCAGAGATAGAAATTCCCAACAAAAACTATCTCCTCCAAGAAGGCACCAAAGCCCTCGTAACTGTCTATCTCGACAAATCAGAACAAGAATTCATCCGCAACAACTTCCTCGATAGCGGCAATGAATCTGTCTATGAAGTGAAATCGGGCAACTACTGATTGCCCTTTTTTGCTTCGAGCATTTTGATATAATCGCTATTGTCTATTTCATACACGGTTACCACACTTGTCTTGGCAAACACTTTGATAGTATCGGGATGATAGAGTTTATAGGTCGATATCCACGCTTTGAGATTTTCCATCAGCGTACTTCTCCAGCGATAAAACCAATCCATATTTTCATGATAGCGATGCGGTATATCTTCGACGAAGATGTACACTTTCGGTGTAGGTACTCGCAGATACTTGTCCTGCGGCTTGTAGCGTAAGATAAAGTCGTTAACGTTGATGAAATAGCCGCTTCCCAGCACTTTGGGAAAATCCTCTGCAAAAGCCACCGCCGTCCAGGTGTGGGGTTGGTTACAGCGTTTGATTTTGTAGAGCATGTAAGGCACGTGGCTGTAATTGAGCCTATCGATGTACTGAAGCATCACCTTGCTATTTTTATATAACGGTACGAATGCGAAAACAGCAGCAAGCTGCACGGCAAGAAACCCCAAATAGAGATACTTGGTCAATCTGCCCAAAAAGACTTTCATAGGTGCATACAGCGCGAGATACAAAAAAGCGGCGACGAGGATACTCAAGGAAATAAGAAAGTATTCTGCGGCCCTATATTGATGCACTATCTTGCCAAGCCCTAAATTTTCGCCAAAATATACCACCATGACGGCTA
>WGBB01000002.1 GCA_015494505.1 Nitratiruptor sp.
CTTCGATATCAGCCAGTATCCCCAAGAGCACGACCACAAGATCTTCGGCCAGGATCTTCCGCCCCAAATGGCCGTGGACCTGACACTCCAATACGGCGCCAAATCGATCGCCTACACCTACAACGAGCCGATCGTGTGGATCGAATACAACTACGACATCGCCAAGCTGGCCAAGAAAAAAGGCCTCAAAAACGTCTACGTCACCAGCGGGTATGAGACCCGCAAAGCGATGGACAAGCTCGCACCCCTCATCGATGCTATGAACATCGACCTCAAAGCCTTTACGGACCGCTTTTACAAAGAGCTCTGCGGCGCACGGCTCAAACCTGTGCTCGAAGCCATAGAATACGCCTATAAAAAGGACATCTGGATCGAGATCACCACGCTCTTCATCCCAGGCCAGAACGATAGCGAAGAGGAGATGCGACAAATCGCCGAGTTCATCGCCCAGCTCGATACCGCCATCCCTTGGCACGTCAGCGGCTTCTATCCGACGTACAAGATGACCGAGACCAAACCCACGCCGCCCGAAACGCTGCTAAAAGCTTACGAAATAGGCAAGGACGCAGGTTTGAAGTTCGTCTATGTAGGCAATTTCAACGCGCCACAATTCGAGACCACCTACTGCCCATCCTGCGGCTTCGCGGTAATCGAGCGCGCCGGCCACATCGGCAGCCAGGTCAAAAACCATCTGGTCGATGGCAAATGCCCCAAATGCGGCACCTTCATCCCGGGGGTGTGGAGCTAAAATCTTCTGAGCAACGCCACAAGGCGCTGCGTAGCGCCACTATTTTTTCGCACCTGGCACGCAAGCACGCTACGCGGTGCGGCGTGGTAGTAGGCGCGGGTGCGCGCCTCATCGATGCTCAGCGCCGCTCCGCTAAGAGCAATGCCAGCAAAAGCCCCGCGCGAGCGGGAGTAGGAGTAGATTTCAGAGTGCAGCTCGATATCTGTCGCAGCACTTCCCGTGCGTCCCACAGGCCCCACGGCCACGGAGCCGTCCACGCCCAGAGTGAATTTGCCACCCAGAAGCTTGCGCACGCTCTCGCGCGAGCGAAACACAAGCACCAAGTCGATACTCTCTACTCCTATTTGCCATCCCAAGCTTCCGCCTGCCACCTTCACGAACACCGGGTCGCTCCAGCCGCTGCCACAGCGCACCAGTAGCACCCCCTCGCCGTAGCGGCCTCCTATGATGAAGGCTCCACGCAAGAGTCCCGGCACCACCACGATGGCTCTGGCCTCGTGTAAGAGCTTCGATGGGATTTTGCTCTCTTTGAGATTAGTAAAGTCACGCAGCACATAGTAGGCATCACTGAGAGTCTGCGAAGCGCTCGCACCAAAGAGCCATACGGCCGCCAAAAGCATCAAAGCTATCTTTTTCATACTTCCTCCAATCGAAAACAAAACTGGCTCCCCTCTTTGTAGCGACTCTCGATCTCCAGCTCGCTGCCGTGGAGCTTGAGGATGTAACTGGTGATATAGAGCCCCAGGCCCATGGAGTTGTCCCAAGAGTGGCGCACGCGGTAGAATTTTTGGGTGATGCGGTTTAGATCCTCTTCCTTGATACCCACCCCTTTGTCGCGCACGCAAAAGCGCCCTCCTCGCACCTCCACCGCCACATCGAGCTCGGAGTATTTGAGCGCATTGTCCAAAAGGTTGCTCATCGCGATCTCTATCATTGCACGGTCGGCTTCGACGAAGCTCGGTTCACACGATAAGTGGATTTCTCGATTTTTGTAGCGGCTGCGCAGGAGTTCCACCACATCACGCGCCGCCTCGCACAGATCGAAACGGCTCTTTTGCAGCGTGAGGTTGCCGCTTTCAAACTTCATCGCCAGCGCCAAGCGATCGATCATCGCCGTGATTTTCGAGCCTGCATTGTGGATCTTTTGTAAAAAGCGCCGGCGCAGCGGGGAAGGCATATCGGGATCATCCAACAGCGTCTCGGTATAGCCCGTGATGATGGCTATAGGGTTTTTAAACTCGTGGCTGATGGCGGATATCAGCTCGTTGCGCTGGCGCGATATCTGCTTGATCTTTTTGGTAAACTTCTCCTTTTTGGCCTCGCGCTTGGCCAGTTTCGCCGCCAATGCCTTGAGATGTTCACCGATAGTGACGAACTCCTTGGCAAAACCGACTTTCAGGGGTCTGTCGAACTTCTTGTGCGCCAGAGCGTCCAGATACTCCACGATTGCTTCGATTTGGCGCGAGATTTTGGCGCTGAGCATAAAAGATGCCGCCATCGCAGCCACCACGAAAAGCGCAAAAAGTGCTACGAACTGCAGCCACAGCCGCATATAGGAGCTGCGGATTTGCCCCAGAGGATAGGCTAGGCGGAGGATGTACGCACCGCTACGCTTCGCTACGTAGAGAAAATCTTTGTGTAGCGTCGTAGAGTAGCGCACGCTCTGGCCCCAGCCTGTGTGCAGCGCGGCCTGGACTTCGGGACGCAGCAGGTGGTTTTCCATATCTTCCTTATCGTGGCGACTCTCGGCGATGACGCGCCCTTTGGGGTCGATAACGGTAATGCGCGCATCGATTTTTTTATCGAGCCTTCGCACCAGCGCATCGCTGATGCCATCACGCTCTATGATGCTCTCCAAAAGCGCGGCCTCTTTTTTGAGCGCATCGGCGTAGTTGGAGATTTCGATATTTTTGAAGGTGTAGTAGCTAAAGA
>WGBB01000003.1 GCA_015494505.1 Nitratiruptor sp.
GTTTCATCCGCGGAGAGAAGGTCTTTGCGAGACTGCGCGAGATAGTGGGCGAGCGCAAAATCGAGGAGCTGCCTATCAAGTTCACCGCCGTAGCTACGGACATCAAGAAAAACAAAGAGGTGTGGTTTCAAAAAGGCGACCTGCTGCTGGCCATCCGTGCATCCATCTCCATCCCCTCTTTTTTTACGCCCGTAGAGTACGACGGGATGCTTCTGGTCGACGGCGGCGTGCTCAATCCTCTGCCGGTAGCCCCCACGATGAGCGACCATAGCGATGCCACCATCGCCGTGAATCTCTATGGTGATGCACCCAAGCCGAAAATCGCCGTCCCTTCCAAAGAGAGTGAGCGCAAGAAGCGGCTCGAAAAGGCCAAAACCAAGCTCAAAAATCAGCTCGCCGCACTCGTAAAAGATGATGCGGAGTTTAGTATGTTCGATATTATGGATATGAGTTTCGATACGATGCAGCGCACACTCACGCGCTATCGTCTGGCCGCCTACCCACCGGACCATTTGATAGAAATATCCAAAGATATCTGCGGCACCTACGACTTTCACAAGGCATACGAAGTGATAGAGGCCGGAAGGCTCGCAGCGAAGGAGTTTTTGGCGCGTTTATGAAGCTTTTTTTCGCTCCAAGAGTGCGAAAACTCCTACACTTTGCTCTTTGCCCGTCATTGCGTAGCAGAGTTCGTAGTAGTTGTTGATGATATACTCAAAATCGCTGCGCGCCTCTTCGTCGCAGGCCACAAGAAGCGAGCAGCCACAGCGCACCTCTAAGGTGTCCTCCGGCATCAAGATAGTCTGGCGCCCCTCCTCATCCTCATAGTGGTACATCAAAAAGAGGATGCGGTTTTTCTTGCGATAGTCGGCTCGTGAGCGGCGCAGCACTTCAAGCGTGATGCGCTCACCTTTTTCGAGAAGTTTACACAGTGCATAGGCTGTCTCTTCGGTGATGGTTATTTCGAATACGTCGGGATTTTTGCCTATCGTGGCGCTGAGTTTGCCTACCACGTTCATCGCCCAGGTGTTATCTTTGTGGTGAATCATACGGATGAAGCGGTTGGCCATCGGTTTGGCGATGAAGTTATAGGTGTATTTGGCGAGGATGCGCTCGAGGATGTAGATTTTGTCGATGCGGGCGGACTTGAAAACGCTGATATCTTCGAGGCTGTTTTCGCGGGCGATGGTGTAGATGGCGGGATTGAGCTTTTTGGCGGTGGAGAGGATGGTGAGGTTTATCATATCATCCTTAGTAGCGGCGATGATACAGCTCGCATCCTTTATCCCGGCTTTGACTAGGATGTCGATATCTTCGGCATCGCCGTAGATGGCGCTCTGCTTGCGCTTTTTATATTCGCTCGATTTGATATCGATAAAGACATACTCTATCTTCGCACGCTCCAGGGCCTGGGCGAGGGCCCTTCCCATTCGTCCCGCACCGCAGATGATATATTTGCCGCGGGGCAAAAATTCGCGCTTGCGGATGCGCAGGATATGCCCGAAAATCCACATCTCCAAAAGCCAGATGTAGGGTGCGGTGATTTCGAAGTAGAGCCTATCGGAGATGATTTTGAAGGGGTCTTCGATATGGCGGATGCCGATGTTGCGCAAGTGCTCCGTATTGTCTTTGGTGGTGGATTTGACGATGATATTGATCTTTTTGTTGAGCAGTTTGCACATCAGCGCGATTTTGGCATTTTTCACATCATCTTCGAAGAGTATCACCACCGCTTGGCAGAGCTTGTGGTGGATACCGGCGAGCTTGAGGGTTTCGGGTTTGGTGGTGTCGGCGCTGATAGCGGGCACTTCCGGGATGAAGTTTTCCAGCTCTATCTCTTCGATTTTTGCCTCATCCTTGTCCACCACCACGGTGCGGATACCGTCGCGGCTGAGGCGCTGGATGATCTCTTTTGTGACGTTGTTGTAGCCGAGCACTATGATGAAGGGTTCGGTGAGTTTGTTGACTTTAGAGCGAAAGCGTGCGATGGCCAGCTCGCGAGCCAGTTTTTTGTCCTGAATCAGAGCGATAATGTTCCCGATGCCGTAGAACCACCCTACCACCGTCAGATAGATACAGAAGCTCACCCAAAGCCGCTGGGGATAGGTGAAGGTGTAGGGTGCTTCGCCAAAGCCGATGGTGGTGGCCATATAGCTGACGAAGTAGAAGGCATCGAAGAAGTTCATATAGTAGACATTACCCTTGTCATCCACACCGGGGATGAGGGTCATGCCAAGAATCGAGATGGAGAAGGTGATGATGATGACTAAAAAAGGGATCCTCATCCGATGGATGATGATCCATGCACTATTGGATTCCATGCTTACCTTTTGGACTTGAGGGTATCACCGACAAAGAGCAGCACCGAGACGATGTTGGCCAGCAACGCACCGCCGCTCATAGAGACGATGGCTACGGTAGCTTCGAGATCAAGGTGCCCGAGTCCATAGACCGCCAGTGCCCAGACGCTGGCTGCGCCGATAAGCTGGATGTCGGCTACGAGGCTGGTGGCCAGTAGTACGGAGCCTAGCTGCGTCTTGTCTCCCAGCTTGAGGATAGTGGCGATGAGATTCACCACGATAGCCGCGAAGAGCTCATACTTGCTGTGATACTCCAGATTCGACGGATCACCGTAGAAAAAACCGAAGTTGGTCGTCATGGCGAGGATGAAGAAGAAGCCGCTGATTACTTTTTGGATGTTCATACCACTCCTTTGGGATTAGTGTAGAATGTCAATACTTATAGTTCAATTAAAGGCTAGCAATGAAGCGCAGCGCCGGTATCTTGCCCTATCGCTTTCGTGCAGGGAAGTTGCAGGTTTTTTTGGGACATCTGGGAGGTCCCTTTTGGGCAAAAAAGCGTCGCAGCTGGGGGATTATCAAAGGCGAGATAGAAGAGGGTGAGACGCCTTTGCAAGCGGCCAAGCGCGAGTTTTTCGAAGAGACGGGACAGCAGGTGGAGGGAGAGTTTATCGACCTGGGCGAATCGTGCACGAAAAATAAGTGCAATCACATCTTCGCCATCCAAAAAGAGCTCGAAGAAAAGGCTCGCTCCAATGCAGTGCATCTGCGCATAGGCGAAAGAGAGCTCACCTTTCCCGAAATAGATAGGGTGCGCTGGATGGATATGGATGAAGCCAAAGAGCGCATCATCGTCTCACAGCTGCCGTTTTTGGAGCGTTTAGTGCAGATCGTCGAGGCTAGCGAGAGGTCGTGAGAGGTAAAAGCCCTGAGCGTAGTCGAAGCCTAGGTCGCGAAGTATCTCGAAAATCTCTCTATTTTCTACAAATTCCGCTACGGTGGCGATGCCGTTTTCTTTGGCAAAGAGCATGATGGCTTTGGTCATAGAAAGGGAGATTTTGGATTCCGGGAGCTCGCGAATCAAGGAGCCGTCTACTTTGAGGATATCGATAGGCAGATGGCGAAAGATTTCGAAGTTGGAGTAGCCGCTGCCAAAGTCGTCGATGGCGATAGCTATGCCGAGCTCCTTAAATCGATGCAGCCTTTCGCGCATGGCGTCGGGGTCTTCGATAATTTCGTTTTCTAAAAGCTCTATTGTCAGATAGTGTGCGAGCTCGCTGTTTTTTTGGAGTGTTTCGAGGATGTTTTGGTATATAACGTTGTCGGAAATATCGGAGAAATTGAGATTGACGCTAATAGGCTTGCGATACTTGTCTATGGCACTAAAAACCACTTCCAAGACTTTTTTAGTAAGCTGCGTATAGACGGTAGTAAAGGCGATCTGCTCCAAAAACTCTCCCGGAAAGATGATTTTGCCGTTTACTTCTAGGCGCACGAGCGCCTCATATTTGACCGGTTTTTTCGTGGCGATGTTATAAATCGGCTGGTAGTGGCAAAAGAGTCTGTCGTTTTCGATAGCCTCTTTTACCATACTAATCATTTCGTCGCCCTCTTTCTTGAGGGCTTCCTCTTTATAGGAGATGCGGTTACGGCCCCCACGTTTGGCGCTGTAGAGCTGTTCGTCGGCATTTTTGATAGCCTCTTTTATGGTGCGATAGCGTTGAGGATGAAGCGTCACGCCGATAGAGACCGTCACTTTGATGGGATGACCGTCAAAGATGAATTTGGCCTGTTCGAAAGTGGTGCGAATGCGTTCTGCGATTTTGAGTACGTCTGCATCGCTTGCGGGATGTTTCAAAAAGACGAGAAACTCTTCTCCGCCGTAGCGAATGATGACATCGTCGTCACGAAGGGAGGCTTTGATGGTATTGGCGGCTTGCTTGAGGATGAAATCACCTGCTTTGTGGCCGTAGTTGTCGTTGATTTTTTTGAAGTGGTCGATATCTATCATGAGTATCGCGTAGTTATGGGGATCGAGGTTGTCGACGAATCCTTTCATAAAGGTGCGGTTGTAGACGTTGGTGAGAGGGTCCGTGATGGCGCGTTTTTTGGTCACGAGATAGAGATAGAGCTGATAGAGTAGCACCAAAACGAGCAAGACGAACGCTATAAAGATATACAAAAATATATCGCGCAAGGGTGAGAGCACTTCACCGATAGTCCTAGGAAGTGCACTCGTAAAATCGATGGCTAGTATCGCTTCGACACGGTTGCCGAAATGGAGGGGATGGAGGTAGGTAATTGCTAGAAATTGCGAGTCTTTGTGGCTGATGATTTGATCTTCGCCGCTTTTATATGCTCTATCCCACATGGGGATGTCTACATCGAGCTTTTGGTCGAAAAAGCCCTTGTCTTCATGGCTGCCGTCTAGCAAGTAGCGATAACGCCCATGCGGGTCGCGGTAGAGCACGTAGATATAGCGATGCGGGTCCGCAGCAGCGATTTCTAGGGCGTTTTGGAGTTTGAGGCGCAGTTTTTCGTCGGCTTTGAGTGTTTTGTAGATATCATAGCTTAGATAGCGGTGGAGGTAGGTGTCGATGTTGCGCGCGATAGCTTTGACATGGCTGAGAAAAAGTTTGTTGAGATTGTCGCTGAGGTGCTCTTGGGTATCGTATGTTTTGATATAGAGATATCCTACGAGCGAAAAGATAAAAGCGACGAATATGAGAGCTACTTTTCCTACGCTTTTCACGGCCTATCCTCGATATATTTGGAAAAATCACTCGGCAGTTGGATATTGTGGGCTTGGAGGTTTTTGCGCAAAAAGATGATATTGGGGCGCCCTTTTTGCCAAAAAAATCCTCCGATGGCTTCGTTTTGGGTCTTGAGCAGCAGTGGGTAGGAGCCTACGAAGACGATGCAGTTTTTGCAATGTCGTAAAGCTTTGTGCTCGTGAAATAAAAAGAGCGCATCGGCTTGCTCGGCTTCTGGCACTACTATGACGCGTCCGATATGGCTAAAAAGCTCCCGTTTTTTCGTATCATCGACCCAGACCCTCACGATACTCTTTTTAGGAAAAATTGCTTGGATAATGAGTCCGTATATCTGTTCTTCGACACCGGCTGCCAATGTTGCAAGGGCAAGTGCGATGAGTAACGCCGCTTTTTTCAAAACGTATACTCCATATTGGCGATGAATCGTCTGTCATACACCCCGATGGCTGATCGGATGCTACCGTAGGCCTGTTTGAAGCCGGTGTCGAAGAGGTTTTGGGCTTTGAGCCCGAAGGTGAGGTCCTTCGTATAGTGGTAGCGCAACGCCAGGGTATAGTCTAGAGAGTGTTTGACCCCGACTGTGAGTGTAGGCAGGGTGTAATCGTATCCGTTTTTATAGAGAAGCTCGTTGTAAATATCGAGCTTGCCAAGAGTATGTATAGTTCGCAAGTTTATCTGCAAGTCGGGTGAAATGTGTCTGTCGGAGTTGTCGCCTTTGACGATGTCAAACATGATTTTATCTTCGCCGTTATCGTAGGCGTAATTGAGTTCAAAAAAGCTAAAGTAGATTTTGTCGCTTTTATTGTAAAAACCTCTGCTCGGATGGTAGGTAATGTAGTTTTTTACCTTTTTGGTACCTCCTTTGAGTTTAAAAGTATGAGGGCCTTTTTTGTAGATTCCCCCAAGCACAAACATTTGGAGATTTGGGAATTTGAGGTCGGGATTGGTGCGCAACGGTACATTGTCACGGGAATAGAGGCTAAAAAATTGCGCAGGGATGTAGGTATCGGTAAAAAAACCTTTGAGCTGCCAAGAGCCGATATTTTTTATCAGACCTATGCGCACTATTTTTTCGTTATGGTCTTTGACGCTGTGGGCAAAACGGTAAAAATCTCCTTTAAGAGAGAGGATGAGGAGAGTGTCGGGGTCGAAATTGAAACTGTTTTCGCCATAGAGTGAAAAGAGATTCAGATGTGTGGTGGTACTATTGCGATAGCCGTCGAAATTGCCGCAGCTCTCATACCCTTTATATTTAAAAAATCCTCCCAAAAGCAAGGAGTTGTTTTGTGTTTTTATGTGCTTTTTGAAATTGAGTGAAGCGATGGTGTCGTTGAATTTGATACGATAGTAGTTCACGAGGCCTCGTGTCGTGGGTGTGCCTACCGCATCTTCGTAAACTCGGGCATAGCGGAGCTTGTCTAGGGAGAGGCTGATATCGGTGCCTAGTATTTTGGTATCGGCTTTGAAGTAGGTGTGGTGGGCGTGCAGGCCGCCGCCTGTAGGCTCTGCGCTACGCCCATAGCCCAAAAAGGGGTCTTTTGCCAGGTTGTAATGTGCTGCTTCGAGGGAGTAGGCAGGCGTTTGCAATTTCAAATAGGCTAAAAAATCTTTTTTGTCGCGAGAGAGTTTGTAGCCGTTGTGGTAGTAGTCTTTAGCGATATAGTTGTAGCCGTGCAGATACCCAAAGAGTGAGGAGTCGTCAAAGAGCTGTGCTGTATAGAGATCCAAACCGCCGCTTCCTCTATGGTCGGCGATAAGACGCAGTTTGTTGCCGAGTTCCCTATCGGGGAGCTTGGTGTACACCTTGATGACCACGAGTGCCGATTCGTCTCCAAACTCGATGGAAGAGGAGCCTTTATAGACTTCGATATGGTCGATATACTCTACCGGCATATCTCCCCAAATGAGCAAAGCGCTGCCAAAAGATGCACTCGTGACGTCGTGGTCGTTTATATAGAGGCGAGCGATAGTGGGTGGAGCGAAAGTGGTGGAGACGAAACTAAAAAGATTGAGGTAGTTAGGCGAGAGGGTGTAGTTGAGTCCGGGGACCGTTCGCAAGATATCGCTGAGGGTATAGGCCTGCATCTTTTCTAGGTCGTCTCTAGTGTAGACATACACAAACCCCGCACTGTCAATCTTCGTGATTTTCGAAAGTTCGCTTGCACTGCGATATTGTTGTAAAAGTGCGTCGAGATTTTGGGCATAGAGTGTGAACGCCGCAAGAAGTAAAAAGATATATCGCATGCTCTCGCTCCGTTGCTATTTTGTTGCTTGTGGGGATATTATCGAACGGGAGAAAAAATTATTTAAAAGTTACGCTAAAGATATTTTTGCCCTCTTCGTAGCGGTAGCGGAGCGAGAAGCCGTGGAGTCTGAGGATGTTGTCTACCAGATAGAGTCCCAGGCCAAAACCGCTCTTTTTGCCCTCTTTGCTAAAAGGTTCGAGGTAGTGCTCTAGAGGTGCTTGGAGTTTGGTGCCGAGGTTAGTGAAGTGTACGGCGCCGTCATCGATGACGATTGTAACATGTCCATCGCTAGCATATTTGAGGGCGTTGTCGATGAGGTTTTTCAATGCGATAGCCATGAGGCGATAGTCCGCTTGGATAGCGGGATTGGCTTTTTTTACGATAGTAAGATCGTTTTTATCGAACATCCCGATATTGATGGCTTCGTCTAAAATGTCGCTTATGGGCAATTGTTCGAAGTTCGGTTTGATTTTGGAGTTGACGGCTTCTATTGCGGCTAGTTCATTGATGAGGGAGTTGAGTTTTTCAAATATCTGCACCAGGCGCTGGCGTTGCTTGGGATCTTCTACCATTTCGGCCTGGATGCGTCCTTTGGTGATGGGGGTCTTGAGCTCGTGCATGATATTGCGCAAAAGCAGTTTGCGCGAGTTTTGGATGCTCTTGAGGCTTTGAGCGGCGTTGTCGAGGGCGTTGGCGACTTCAGTGAGTTCCTTGAAGCCTTGGATATCGAGATCGAGATCGAGCTGGCCCTGGGAGAATTTGCCTATCTCTTTGGTGATTTTTTTTAGGGGTCTGAGCTTGAGTAGCATGAGGATATATATAAGCAGGAGCAGCCCTAAAGTGACAGCAAAGATGGTGGTATAGAGAACTTTGAGGGACTCCATGTTTTTGGCTATGTCTTTAAGGAGTATCACATTGCCGAAACTCTGTACCAGATAGTAGTAGTGCCCTCTTTTTTTGAGCACGATTACTTGGCCGATGGGGAATTTGCGCTTTTTAATAGGTTTGGCGCCATCGAGGATGGTGCGCACCTCTTTAAGGTGCATAATGGGCACGAGGTCGAGAGATTCGAAGTTTTGGAGGAGTTCGTCCGGGTTTTTGAAGTTTGCTATTTGAAAAATTATCGATTGGGAAATATAGTCGAAACGTTTTTGGCGCTGATAGCGTTCAGCGGTGTCGATATATTTGAGCGAGAGCACGTACGCTCCCGCGATGCCGAGAAAACCCAAAAGAAAAATTATGGTTATCCATAAAAAAATGGAGCTCTTTTTCATGGGACAAATTTATACCCCACGCCGCGTACCGATACTACATAACGGGGGTTTTTAGGGTCTTCGCCCAGTTTATGGCGAATACGGCTGACAATCACATCGATAGTCTTAACCGAAGCGCTTTCGCTGAGGCTCTCGCAAGCATAGAGAAGCTCTTCGCGGTTGATGGGCTGGTTCGGGTGTTCTATGAGGTAGCTGAGTACCTCGTATTCTGCCGGAGTGAGGGGAAGGGTCTGGTTTTTATAGACTATCTCACGCCTATTTTTATAGATACGAAATTCCGGCTCTTTAGGAGGTTTGGTGCGACGGCGGGTGATGGCTTTGAGCCTGGCTTCGAGCTCTTTGGGGTCGTAGGGTTTGGGAAGATAGTCGTCGGCTCCAAGTTCTAGACCTATCACCTTGTCGCTCAGATCGCTCCTGGCACTGCTGATGATGACGGGAATGTCGCTAAATTCACGCAGTTTTTTGAGGATCTCCAGTCCATCCATGCCGGGAAGGGTGAGATCGAGAATGAGCGCGTCGTAGTCCTTTTCGATATGGAGCGCAGAGAGCGCGATAAAAGGGTCCTCGTAATTTTTTACTTCTATGCCGTACTTTTTGAGATATTCGCTCAGAATCTCGGCAAGCTCTAGGTCATCTTCTATCATCACCACTTTCATGCATATCCTTTATCCCCCGAAGGGGAGAAGATCACTTGAGCACCACGATGAGCGGGATGCCCTGGCGTTTGATGAAGATCTTTTTGGGGCCTTTGTATTTGGCGAA
>WGBB01000004.1 GCA_015494505.1 Nitratiruptor sp.
ATCCAAAGAGTGACGAAGAGTGCGCAAAAAGTGGCGAAGGCTCTGCAGGATGTGGCAGAGGTTTACTATGGGAGTGATGAGCGCTACTTCCCACACGGCATCGGACCTATGATGGCAGTAGATTTTGGCTCCAAAGAGAGAGCTTATCGCTTCTTGCAAAACTCCAAAATGCTCTACATCACCGCCAATATAGGCGATGCCAGGACGCTGGGGCTGCATATGGATAGCACTATCTATAAAGATTTTATTCCCAAGCAAAAGCGCTATCTCGGCATAACACCGGGGCTCGTACGCCTAAGCATCGGCTTAGAGAATCCCGATGTTTTGATAGAAGATTTGCTCACAGCCGCCAAGTCTTGACAACGAAAAAATTTTTGTCTATAATTTCACCACGATTCAACGAAGCCTTCCTAAGATTGGGGTGTCGCCAAGCGGTAAGGCAGCGGGTTTTGGTCCCGCCATTCGGGGGTTCGAATCCTCCCACCCCAGCCACAATCCTCTCACATGACGCGGGGTAGAGCAGCCTGGTAGCTCGTCGGGCTCATAACCCGAAGGTCGGAGGTTCAAATCCTCCCCCCGCAACCAATTATCTTCCTTTAAACCTTCGCTGTGTATAATCTCCTAAAACAATTTTTTTACCAAAGGTACTTGATGATCAAAAAGTGTCTTTTCCCCGCTGCAGGCTATGGAACGAGATTTTTACCTGCGACAAAAGCTATCCCTAAAGAGATGCTCCCCATCGTCAACAAACCTCTCATCCAATACGGCGTGGAAGAGGCGATAGAGGCCGGGATGGATACGATGGCCATCATCACGGGACGCGGCAAGCGCGCGATAGAGGACCACTTCGATATTAGCTACGAGCTGGAGCATCAGATCAAAGGCACTTCCAAAGAGCATCTTCTAAGAGATATCCGCTCTTTAGTGGAAAACTACACCTTCACCTACACGCGCCAAAAGCAGATGCTGGGCCTCGGCCACGCCGTTTTGGTGGGCGAGACGCTGATTGGCAACGAACCCTTCGGCGTGGTGCTGGCCGATGACCTGTGCGAAGGAGAGGGCAAGGGGGTGCTTGCGCAGATGGTGGAGCTATATAAAAAATTTCGCACCTCCATCGTGGCAGTGATGGAGGTAGAAGGCGAAGATATCTCCAAATACGGCGTCATCAAAGGGAAAAAAATCGAAGAGGGGATCTATATGGTAGAGGATATGGTGGAAAAACCTTCCCCCCAAGAGGCTCCCAGCAACCTCGCCGTCATCGGACGCTACATCCTTACTCCAGATATCTTCGATATTTTGCGCGCCACGAAACCGGGCAAGGGCGGCGAAATCCAGCTCACGGACGCGCTCAAAGTGCAAGCGAAACAAAATATGGTCATCGCCTATCGTTTCAAGGGCAAGCGCTTTGATTGTGGAAGCGTGCAGGGGTTTGTGGAAGCGACCAATTACTTCTATGAAAAATACTTTAAGCAGTGAGACGGTATACTATAAAAAAATCTTATCGAGGTAGAGGATGAAGAAAGAGACGATAGCACTCCACGCAGGGTATGAAAAGGATGAGCAAAAGACTATGGCGGTGCCGATCTATATGACCACCGCCTACGCCTTCGACAGTGCAGAGCACGCGGCCAATCTCTTCGCGCTCAAAGAGCTTGGCAATATCTACACCCGCATAGGCAATCCCACCACCGACGTGTTCGAAAAGCGTTTCGCCGCGCTCGAAGGCGGAGAGGCTGCGCTGGCTACATCCAGCGGGATGGCCGCCATCACCTACAGCGTGCTCAATCTCTGTGAAGCGGGAGACAACATCGTCGCAGCCAGTCAGCTCTACGGCGGCACCGTCACGCTCTTTACCCATACGCTGAGGCGCTTAGGCATTGAAGCGCGGATGTTCGATGTGCATGAGCCTGAGCAGATAGAAGAGCTCATCGATGACAAGACCAAGCTCATCTTCTTCGAATCCATCACAAACCCCAGCATCGATGTGCCGGATTTCGAAAAAATCACGGCCATCGCCGATCGCCATGACATCATCACTATCGTAGATAACACTGTAGCCACGCCGATTCTTTGCAATCCCATCGAGTATGGAGTGGATGTGGTGGTGCATAGCACGAGTAAATACACGACGGGCCAGGGGCTGGCACTGGGCGGCATCATCGTCGAAGCGGCGAGTGCTGCGAAAAAACTGCGCGGCAATCCCCGCTATATCCATTTCAACGAACCCGACGCCAGCTACCACGGTCTTGTCTATACCGAAACGCCTTTTCCACCCTTTATCCTGCGCGCACGACTCAGCCTCCTGCGCGATATGGGTGCCGCACCCAGTCCCTTCAACAGCTGGCTCTTTATCCAGGGTCTCGAGCATCTGAGCCTGCGTATGCGTCAGCACAGCCAGAGCGCTCTGGAAATAGCCAAGTGGCTGGCCGAGCATCCCAAAGTCAAGAAGGTCAACTATCCGCTCTTAGAGGGCGACAAAAACTACGAAAATGCCAAAAAGTACCTAAAAGGCGGTGCCAGCGGGCTGCTCAGCTTCGAAGTGGAGAGCTTCGAAGAGGCCAAAAAAATCGCCGATAGCGTCAAAATCTTTAGCCGCGTGGTCAATATCGGCGATAGCAAATCGATCATCACCCATCCGGCATCTACTACCCATCAGCAGCTGAGCGCCGAGGAGTTGGAAGCAGCCGGCGTGAGCGAAGGGCTGATTAGGCTAAGCATCGGTTTGGAGGCCACCGAAGATCTCATCGCAGATCTGGATCAAGCGATGGCCTAATCAGCGAGAAAGTTTTATCCCAAGGAGCCGTAGCTCCTTTTTTCCTTCGTAGTAGGGCTTCCACCAGTTGATCACCAGTGGGACACTGATATTGAGCAAGAACGTGGCGAAGATGAGTGCCTGAAACTGTGCATCGTCGAAAATGTGGAATTCCGTGTAAGCGATGTCGATGACGATGAATGCCAGTTCGGCCCGCCCTAGCATCCCTAGGCCTATCATCACCGATTCGTGCCATCTGTACCCGCCGGTATAGTGAGCCGCAAAGGCCGCAGAAGCGATCTGAAAAACAAAAACGAGAGTAAAAAGCACCAGTACCTGCCACCAGATGTGCGAAAAGATCGAAAAGTCGAATATGATCTTGCTTCCGAGGTTGACGAAAAAGATGGGACCGAAAATCGTAAAAGCCAGATGATCCATCACCAGTTTTGAGTGACGATAGATAGTATCTTTTTTGTCCTCGAAGAGAAAGTAATCTTTTTTCAAAAAGAGTCCTGCTATGTACGCACCGATGGCGGGATGAAAGCCGAAAAGATCCGCCAAAGCTCCCATACTCAAAGCCAAAAAGACCATAATGAGCGGTGTAAACTCGCCGCTGTAGAGCATCAAAAAGCGTTTGATACTCACAGGTATGAAAAGTTTCGTAAGGAAGTAGTCGATCTTTTGCAATAGAGAGCTTTTTGCTTCCAGCTTTTTGGGGACGCGCTCGGGAAAGGCGAAAAGGCCGATGATGAGGGCGATGGAAAAAAAGATGAGCACTTTGAGAGTGATAACGGCGATATTGCCAAAGTCTATGGCTATCTGACCACCGCTTTTTGCCGCGGCGAGCGCGAGGGGTACGATAATCGCCACGCCTATGAGACTGAGCACGTCATCTACCACGGCGGCCGTCATAATACCTGTGGCGGCAGTGGATTTGTGTAAATTTTTTGCTTTGAGGCTCACCATCGTGAGGCTTACTGCCGTAGCCGTCATCGTCAGACCCCACAGCATAGCCACCGAATCGCTATATCCAAAAAGTTTGGCACTGATGAATCCGGCCAAAAAGGGAAAGATCGCACCGATGATGGCGATACCGATACTGCGTCTGAGTCCTTTGGCGAAGTGATCGAGATCTTCGTCGAATCCCAGAGCGAACATCACAAAGACGATACCCCACTCGCCGATATATTCCAGCACTTCGTGATGTTCGGGGATGAGGCCGATATTGCTACAAAGCGCGCCCAAAACGATGAGCCACAGTACATCCACCGTGGCGGTACGTTTGGCAAGATATTTCGCCAAAATGACGATTGCAAGAATGAAGCTGCTAATGAGCCAGACATTATGCTGGAGCATATCTTGGATCATCTCCGTCCCCGATGAAAAAGATGGCTGTCTTCATTATAGCGATTTTAATGTTTTCATTGCCCTTTTTGAGTATAATATCACCAATTACACAGTTTGAGGTTACTAATTGGAAATAACGACAAAGCGCGCGAAATTTACCAGTCCACTCTACCTAGAAAGCGGGAGGATCCTCGAGCCGTACGAGATCGTCTATGAAACCTACGGCGAGCTCAACGAAGAGAAAAGCAACGTCATCGTGGTCTGCCACGCACTGAGCGGCTCGCACCACGCCGCGGGATGGTATGAGGGCGATCGCAAACCGGGCTGGTGGGATGCACTCATAGGTGAGGGCAAGGCGATCGATACCTCCAAATATTTCGTCATCTGTACCAACACCATCGGCAGCTGCTTCGGCTCCACGGGACCTATGAGTCCGATGTATCCGGGTGACGAACCCTACCGCTTCAAGTTTCCCGTCATCACCATCAAAGATATGGTCAAAGCGCAGCGCATTCTCTTTGCCAAGCTTGGCATCGACAAAGTGCACGCTGTGGTAGGCGGTAGTATGGGCGGGATGCAGGCACTGCGATTTGCTGTGGATTTTCCCGGTTTTGCCAAAAAGATCATCGCACTTGCGGCCACCCACGCCACGCGTCCCTGGGTGATCGCCTTTAACGAGATAGCGCGCGAAGCCATCGTCAAAGACCCCGATTTCAAAAAGGGCTACTACGACCCCGAGGAGCTGCGCCAAAAGGGGCTAACGGGGCTTGCGATCGGCAGAATGGCGGGGCATATAAGCTTTTTATCACACTACTCGATGGATCGCAAATTCGGCCGCGACTATGTGCCAAACGAGGGGCTCTACGAGCTCTTCGGCCATTTCCAGGTGGAGCGCTACTTGGAGTACAACGGCTACAACTTTAGCAAATGGTTCGATCCCCTCAGTTACCTCTACATCACAAAAGCGATCAATCTTTTCGATCTTTCTAACGGCTATGAAGGGCTCGAAGAGGCGTTGGAGCGCGTGCGATCGCGGCTCTATCTGGTGGGATTCGAAAAAGATCTGCTCTTTTTGCCAGAGGAGATGCGCGAGATCGATGAAGCGATGGAGCGCATCGGCAAAGGGGAGCTCAGCGAATACTATGAAGTGCCCAGCGACTACGGCCACGACGCGTTTTTGGTCGAAGTGGACAAATTTAGCGACTACATCAACGACATCATAGAGGATAGACGATGAAGGATTTTGAGAGCAAACTCAAAAAGGCAAAAGAGATACTCGACCGGCTGATGGAGCAAGACCTTCCGCTGGCAAAAAGCGTGGAGCTTTATAAAGAGGGGATGAAGCTGCTCAAAGAGGCCGAAAAGCTCCTCGAAGAGGCAAAAGTGGAGATAGAGGAGATCCAAAAAGAGGAGGAGCGATGAAGATAGCGGCACTTCAGATCTCATCCGTGGGGCTTAGTCCCAACAGGCTCGATTACTACTGCAAGGCTGCCCATAAGCAGGATGTGAAGCTCTTGGTGCTGCCGGAATACATCCTCAACGCCTTTTTTTTGGAGCTAGTAAAGACGCCGGTGGATATGATCCGCCAGCAGACCAAAAAGCAGATGGAGACCCTCAAGGAGCTGGCACACAAATATGAGCTGGCTATCGTCGCTCCCATTGTGCGGGTCTATAAAGAGGAGCTTTTCAAATCGATAGCGATCGTGCGCAGCAGCAAGACCACCATCTACGACCAGCAGATCCTCATCAACTATCCCCACTGGAACGAGGAGAAGTTCTTTGCTAATGAAGTTGCACCGCTCCAAACGCCTCCGGTGATACGCATAGAGGGGTTTAAGATCGCGGTGCTCGCGGGTTTTGAGATCCATTTTGACTGGTTTTGGATGGAGCTGCTTAGAAAAGATGTGGATGCAGTGGTAGTGCCAAGCTCCTCTACTTTCGGTTCGGTACAGCGCTGGAGAGAGGTGCTGCGCACGCGCGCTTTTTGCAACCAGTGCTACGTGCTTAGAGCCAATCGCATCGGCGAGTGCAAGGATAGCGGCGGACACACCTGGTACTTCTACGGTGATAGCGCGCTTATCGATCCAAACGGCAAGATCCTCGTAGAACTGGGGGACAAAGAGGAGCTGCTCATAGCAAGTCTCGAAAAAGAGACACTCAAACGAGCGCGCCGCGAATGGGGCTTTCGCAATCAACTCAAAAAGAGGGGGATGGTGTGAAGGAGTATTTCAAGCGTCAAATCCAGCTTTGGGGCGAAGAGGCGCAAGAGCGCTTGCAGGATCGAAGCGTAGCGATCATCGGTAGCGGCGGACTTGGCAGTTCTTTGGCTTTGGCACTGGGTGCCAGCGGTATCGGCAAGATCTATCTTGTGGATTTCGATGAGGTGAGCGTGCACAATATCCACCGCCAGGTCACCTTTCGTATCGAGGATGCGGGCAAGAACAAGGCCGAAGTCAATCGCTGCGTGATCGAGAGCCGCTGTCCCTATGTGGAGGTGGAGAGTTTCGCCGAAGATTTCGATGCCTTTGCAAAGCGGGGTATCGCAGTGGATCTCATCCTCGATGCCACGGACAACCTCCCCACACGCGCCAAGATCGATGCCTATGCCAAAGCTACAAAGACTCCCTGGATATACGCAAGCGTCGAGGAGTTTCAGGGGCAGGTATGCTTTATGGAGCGCGCGAGTTTCGATGCCTTCAAGGTCACTGACCGTACACCGGGCGGCATCGCCGCTCCCATCGTGATGCTCGTAGCCAGCTTCGAAGCCAACTTGGCGCTACGCTACTTAGTGGGTCTGCCGATACAAAAAGATACGCTCCACTACCTCTTTTTCGATGAAGCGGGAGAGTTCACGGTGCAAAAGTTCGCTATGCCGCACTAAATATATAGAATGTGGTATAATCTATATAAAAGGAGGCGGCGATGGTGATATCTATCAGCGAACTGCAGCGCAACATCTCGATCCTCAAAAATCTCAAAGAGCCACTCATTGTAGTGGACAAACGCACCAAAAAAGAGATAGCGAAGATCGAGCCGATAGGTCAAAGAGATGAGCGAGATAAACTCGAAATTTTCAAACAAAAACCCCATATCCGAAGCGATATCTATGTAGAAGATATCGATAAGGCTTTTGAAGAGGTGTATACCGAGCATTTGAGGAAAAAGTATGGCGTATCTGATTGATACCAATGTCATCATTAGACTATTTACGCAAGACAATGAAGAGATGTACCGCGAGGCTTTTGCATTTTTCGAAAAAGTTGCAAATTTCGAGATAGAAGCGATAATCAGCGAAGGTGTTGTGTTGGAGAGTTGGTTTGTTCTAAAAAACCTCTACAAGATGCCCAAAGATGAATTTGTAGAGCGGTTTTTATCGATATTGACGCTTTCAAATGTCATCAATCAAGATAAGCAGGTGCTCATCGAAGCGCTCAAAATCTTGCAGCGACGTAACATCGATTTTATAGATGCTCTTCTTTGCGCTCGGGCTGCGGTGCAGGGGCACAAAGTCTATAGTTTCGATACCGATATCCAAAAATGTCTCAAGGAAAGCGATGCAGTTTGAAAAGTACCCTTTCGAAAAGCTAAATGAACTTTTGGCAAATGTGACGCCAAACGAGGATTTCAAGCCTTTGACCCTCACCATCGGCGAGCCGCAGTTTGCAGCGCCGCAGTTTATCCAAGATGCACTCTGCGAAGCCGCGCCGTTCATTAACAAATACCCCAAAACCGCCGGTGAAGCCGAGCTCAAAGATGCCGTGCGGGAGTTTGTGCAGCGACGCTTCGGCGTGGTGTTGGATGATGAGGAGTTGGTGCTGAGTTTCGGGACGCGTGAGGTGCTTTTTAATTTTCCCCAGTTTTTGCTTTTTAATAAGCCAAACCCCGTGATGGCCTTTACCAATCCTTTCTATCAAATCTACGAAGGGGCTGCGATAGCGAGCCGCGCGAAGATTTTCTATCTCGATCTTACCAAAGAAAACGGCTTCAAACCCCAAATCGACGAGCGTCTCAAAGATGCGGACCTGGTCATCATCAACTCCCCCAACAACCCCACCGCCTCCGTGATGAGCCAAGAGGAGCTGCAAGCGTGGGTGGAGGCGGCTTTAGAGTACGATTTTGTGCTACTCAACGACGAGTGCTACAGCGAAATCTACATCGATGCGCCGCCGCCGTCGCTCCTGCAGGCCAGCATCGCTGCCGGTAATGAAGAGTTTCGCAACATCCTCGTGGTCAATTCCATCTCCAAGCGCAGCTCCGCACCGGGTCTGCGCAGCGGGTTTATCGCAGGCGACAAGCGCATACTACGTGACTATCAGCGCTACCGCACCTATGTAGGGTGCGCTTCGCCGCTGCCGTTGCAAAAAGCTGCTGCCAAAGCCTGGGCAGATGAGGTGCACGTGCGCCAAAATCGCGATCGCTATGCGGCCAATTTCAAGATAGCGCGCGAGATTTTAGGCATCACGCCACCCGAGGCCACTTTCTATCTGTGGCTGGAGGTGGGAGACGATATCGCTTTTACCCAGTATCTCTATCGCACCTTCAATATCATGGTCCTCCCCGGCTCATATCTTGGGCGCCGGGGGGCAGGCAAGGGGTATGTGCGCATCGCGCTGGTATATGATGAGCATAAAACCAAAGAGGCGCTGCAGCGCATCGCCGAAGCTTTAGAGGAGAGAGGATGGATATAGAAAAACTCAAAAACGACAAAGAGTTTCTGGCCGAGTTGGAAAAAACCAAAGAGGAAGCACTCAAAGCCAAAGATATCGTCAAGATGTACGATGTGCTCGATACGATGCTGGCACTCGATATGGAGGGCGAGGATATCGATGCGCTCTATGAGGAGATTTTGCGCACCGCATTCGATCGCTTGGCCAATATGCTCACAGACGGCGAGAAGTTCGATTTTTCTAAAGAGTATGACGAGTATGTGGCCAGAGCCGTCTATGAGCATGCGCTGGAGCGTTGGGACAGAAGGGATTTCAAGGGCGCCAAGGAGCTCTTTTTGATTCTGAGCTTTCTCGTACCAGAAAAATTCCAAGAAGCGATGTTCATCCCGATGGTAGCGGCTGCCAAGCAGATGGAGCTGGATACATTTTTGGATGAGTTTGTGGATAAAGAGGCTATCGAGGAGGAGAGCTTCTTTTTGGACCGTTTCACGCCGGAGGCTAAAAAATTTATCGAAGATAACCGAAAACTAATAGAAGAAGAACTCAAAAACGTAGAAAAGTTGGTGTGATGAAGGTACATTTCATAGGAATCGGTGGAATCGGTCTGAGTGGTCTCGCACGCTTTATGAAGCACGAAGGGTATGAGGTGAGCGGGTCCGATATTCGCTGGACGCCGCTTTTGCAAAAGCTGGCTAGCGAAGGCATCAAAGTCAGCGTCCCCCAGCGCGCCGAAAATATCGAAGACCCTGATTTTATCATCTACAGTGCGGCTATCAAGCCGTCCAACCCGGAGCTCCAAGAAGCCAAGCGCCGCGGCATCAAGACGCTCTCTCGCCGCGAGGCGCTGCCGCTGATACTGGGCGGCAAGAAGGTCTACGCCGTAGCAGGCGCGCACGGCAAGAGCACTACCAGCGCCATCTTGGCCTCCATCCTCAAAGACGCCAACGCCATCATAGGCGCCGAGAGCAAGGATTTCGGCTCCAATGTGCGCTTTACGGGTTCTGAGACTGTGGTGTTCGAAGCGGATGAGAGCGATGCCAGTTTTCTCAACTCCAACCCCTACTGCGCCATCGTCACAAACGCAGAACCCGAGCATATGGAGTTTTACAACCACGACCTGGATCTTTTCTATGATACCTACAAGGAGTTTTTGAAGCTTGCGGATGTGCGCGTCATCAATGCAGAAGATGAGTTTTTGGGACGTGTCGATATCGATGCGATTCGCCTCTATCCTTCACACGATATTCGCATCATCGAGCATTTCTTGCACGAGGATGAACCCTATATCCGCTTTGAGCTGCGCGATTTTGGGGAGTTTGAGGTGTGGGGCTTTGGGCGCCATATAGCACTGGATGCGAGTTTGGCGATTTTGGCTGCGATGCGCGAGATGGGTCTGGATGAAATCAGAGCGAATCTTCGCAACTACCGCGGCATCAAAAAGCGCTTCGATATCGTGCATAAAGAGGATGTCATCGTCATCGACGACTATGCGCATCATCCCACGGAGATTCGCGCTACCCTCGATTCGCTTATCGAATATGCCAAACTCAAAGGAATCGAGGATATCACCATCATCTGGCAGCCGCACAAGTACTCTCGCGTGCTGGATAACCTCGAAGAGTTTACGCGCTGCTTCGATGAGCGAGCGCGCCTGATTATCCTGCCTGTGTGGGCGGCGGGCGAAGAGCCTGTGGAGATCGACTTTGCCAAGCATTTCGCCGCATATCGGCCGCTCTTTGCAGACCGCATCAAAAAAAGCGGCAACGAAGTGGTGCTTCTCAAAGACCAGCAACCCCTCGAAAAGATCGACAAAGGCTTGGTGATCGGCTTTGGAGCGGGGGATATAACCTATCAGCTGCGAGGAATCGAGTGAGGCTGCAAAAGAGCGAGGTAGCTATTATCAAAGAGACGATCCACGCTTTCGATCCCAAAGCTACAGTCTACCTTTTTGGCAGCAGGGTCGACGATACTAAAAAGGGCGGGGATATAGACCTTTTGATCGAAAGCGATGTGATTGGGCTCGCTGAGATTATCAAGATCAAAACAAAACTCCTTTTGCGCTTGGGCGATCGCAAAGTCGATATCGTCTATCGCAAAGGCGCTTTTTTCTATCAAGCCAAAAAGAGGGCACTCCAACTATGAGTGAGCTCTTTTGTGAAAATCTCCACGCTTATCGCAAAAGCATCCTATGGCTTCGCAAATCCTATGAACGGTGTGAACATATCGATATGCAACTGCTCAGTGAAGAGGATATCGAAAAACTCGAAACTTTTGCGGCACGCTTTAGTTGTAGTATCGATATCTTGCTCAATAAGCTCTTGCGAAGCCTCGATATGGTAGAGCTCGAAGATACATCCAGAAGACTCGATACGGTGATACGAGCCGAAAAGCGGGGGTTTGTGCAAACTTACGAAGAGCTCATCGAGCTAAAAAATCTCCGCAATGAGTTAGCACACGAATATATCGAAGAGATCTTTTTAGAAAAAGTGCAATTAGTACGCCAAGCGAGCCAAAAACTCTTTGCCGTGACGCAGGCTATCGAAGAGTATATAGCACGCTATGGCTACTGTAAGGAGCAAAACTAAGTGGCGTTTATCTACTTTACACTCTTTTTAGTCCTGCTCTTTTTGCTCATTGCAGCCGTCATCTACTTCTTTACAAACTTCACTTCGCGTATCAAATACTTCTTCCTCGCTGCGCTGCTACTTGGCTGGGTGACGATTTTTATCTACACCTATGTCCAAAACCAAAAGCGCATCGCGCGCGATAAGCTTCTTTATGAGTTTCGACACGATGCGCACTTGACCTGTATCGATTCCTTTGGTAAAAGAGTGCAGGTAGACAAAAACCGTTTCGACTACATTAGCGGCACGCAGGTCTTTATGGGAAAAGAAAAGACTCCCTACGAAGGTCTCGTGGTGCCGATAGAGAGTTGCAAGGATGAGCGTGGAAGATAAACTCGATATCGCAGAATTTTTAGAGCGGTTTCGCTCCTTTTTCGCACGTCCCAAACCTTTGGCTATCGAGGGCGATGCGAGCCTGCACTATGCTTATATGGCAGAACTAGGCAAACACACTTTCAAAAACCCTCCCAAGGTGCCAAATCTCGATACGGCACTGATGCATATTCAAAAGCAAGGCGTCTTGCGCCTCGAAGAGATCTTCGCTTTTGTCAAAATTATCCGCTACTTTCGCTACTTGCAAAGTTTGGGGTGGGAAGGAAAAGTAGGGGAGTGGATAGAGAGCATTGAGATTCCCAATGAAATAGTAGAAATTTGCGACTATTTCGATGATGAGGGTGCGATAAAAAGCGGCGTGGAGGAGCGGCTCGATGAGCTTGTGGCGATGCTCGAAAACAACAAACGCCGCATCAAAGAGCGGATGCAGGCCATCATCAACGCACGCAAGATGCAAAGCTACCTCGTCGATCGCCAGATACACTACATCAACGGCGAAGAGGCGCTTTTGGTGCGCGGTGGCTTCAACCACGTACTCAAAGCTACAGTAATCGGCCGCAGTAGCGCCGGGTATTTCTACGTAGTGCCGGAGGAGCTTGCCAAACTCAAAGAAAAAGAGGCCGAGACTCTGAGCCAAATCGAGGAGATCCGCTACGCAATCGCCAAGCGTATCAGCACGCTCTTTGGTAAATGGCTCAAGTTTTTGCGCTACATCGACAAACAGTTCGACCGCTTCGATCACTACCAGGCGCGCATCGCCTTTGCCAAAGCGATCGACGGGCACATTATCTTGCCAAAAAACGATCGCGCTATCATCCTCAAAAACTTTCGCCATCCCGCCATCGAAAATCCCAAGCCGGTCTCCATCGACTTTAGCAAAAAGGTGCTGCTCATTACCGGTGTCAACGCCGGCGGGAAGACGATGCTGCTCAAATCGATCCTCGCGGCGGCCTATCTGGCTAAGAATCTCGTGCCGATGCAATGCGATCCAGACAGCCGCATCGGACGCTTCAAGGAGATCATTCCCATTATCGAAGATCCCCAAAACGTCAAGAACGACATCTCCACGTTTGCCGGACGGATGCTCGCTTTTAGCCGCCTTTTCCAAAAAAGCGGCGTCTTGGTGGGAGTGGATGAGATAGAGCTTGGGACCGATAGCGACGAAGCGGCGACGCTTTTTAAGGTGATCATCGAAGAGCTGATGCAGCGTGATGTCAAGATCGCCATCACCACCCACCACAAGCGCCTGGCGGCACTTTTAGCGGCGCACGAGGATGTGGAGCTCGTGGCTGCTATGTATGACGAAGAGCGAGGGGTGCCGACGTATGAGTTTTTGCAAGGGATTATCGGCAAGAGTTATGCCTTCGAGACCGCTAAACGCTACGGCATCCCGGCACACATCGTAGCGCGTGCCGTGCGCGAATACGGCGAAGACCAGGCGAAGCTCAGCGAACTGATAGAGCGTGGAAGCGCACTGGAGCGCGAACTGCGCGCCAAAAACGAGGCGCTCGCTCAAGAGCTCGAAGCCGTGCGCAAAAAAAGAGCGCTTCTTGAGGCCGAGCGCGCCAGGGAGTATGAGGAATTGTTAGCGAAAAAGCGAGAGTTGGAGGCGATATATAACGAAGCCATCCAAGAGGCCAAAGCCGCCATCAAAGCCAAGGAGACCAAAGAGGCGCACCGCCACCTCACAAGCGCTGCCACCAAAGCCAAACGCGCAAAAATCTCTCCACCCAAGCCACCCCAGCTGCAGGTAGGCGATGCGGTACGCTACGGCAAGACCAAAGGCACCATCAT
>WGBB01000005.1 GCA_015494505.1 Nitratiruptor sp.
ATTTGCGCGATGATGCCACCGAGTATCTCGATGAGTGGCGCATCAAGGAGATCGTAATAAAATATAGCGACCATATCCCCTATAAGATTTTCCTCAAAAAAGACGACAAAGAGGAGCAGATCAACAGCGCAAGAGCGCTCTGGAAAATGAACAAGAGCGAGATTAGCGAAGATGAGTATAAGGAGTTTTACAAAACGCTCTCACACGATGCCAACGATCCACTCTACTGGATCCACACCAAAGCGGAGGGTACGCTTGAGTATACTACACTCTTCTATATCCCCTCTGTGCGTCCTCTCGATCTTTTTCGCGCAGACTACACACCGGGTGTGAAGCTCTACGTCAAAAACGTCTTCATTATGCAAGATCGTGATCTCTTACCCGTGTATTTACGCTTCGTGCGGGGTATCATCGATTCAGAAGACCTGCCCCTCAATGTCTCACGCGAGACATTGCAGCACAATGTCATTCTCGAAAAGATCAAGAAAGCATCAGTAAGAAAAATTCTTACTGAACTCAAGAAACTCAAAGAGAAGGATATCGAGAAGTATCGCAAAATCTGGGAGCTCTTTGGTGCAGTGATCAAAGAGGGATTGATGAACGATTTCGAGCATCGTGACCTCATAAAAGATCTTATTCTTTTCAAAACAAGTAAAAGCGATGAGCTCATTGACTTCGCTACCTATGTGGAGCAGATGCCGCAAAACCAGAAGTCCATATATTATTTAATAGGAAAAGAACTCAAAGACTCGCCGCTGCTGGAGCGTTTCGACAAAGAAGGGTTTGCGGTGATCTTTTTCGAAGATGAGATCGATCCGTTGGTAGTCCCTGCAATCGAGAGCTACAAAGAGAAAAAACTCAAATCTATCCAAAGCACCGAAGTGGATGAGGATTTCGAAAAGATCGAGTTGGATGAGAAGAAGTATAGCGATTTAGTCTCCAAACTCAAAGCTGCCCTGGCTGAAGAGGTCAAAGATGTGCGTCTTACAAGCAGGCTCCAAAGCTATCCGGCCTGTATCGTCTATGATAAGAGCGATCCAGAGTATCAGACATACAATCTGATGCGCCAACTCGGCCAAAACGCTCCCGAGCCAAAACCGATCTTAGAGATCAATCCATCGCATCCGATTTTTGCCAAAGCGCAGCTGAGTGATGAGAGCAGTTTTATCAAAGCGCTTGCTTTGGTGGTCTACAACGAAGCACGGATTTTGGAAGGGATGGAGGTTGCCAAACCTGCAGAGTTTGCTAAAGCACTCAACGATTTGTTAACTGAGGGTAAGAAATAAATTTCTTACTGACTATAAGAAATTTTGTAAGAGATTATGCTACAATGCTTCGTAAGAAACTCTTCTTACGGAGCGAGCGATGGATTATGGTAAAAAGATACAAGAGCTGCGTAAGCGCTTGGGGCTGTCCCAAAGCGCATTCGCAGCTAAACTGGGCATCCACAAACAGATGGTCAGCGACGTAGAGCGTGGTAAGCAAAAACGCTTCAATCCCCAAATCGAGCAAAAAATAGTCGAAATTTTCGGTATCGATCCTGCTTTTTTCATCACTTCACAAAACTCCCGATTATCTGAGTCGCAATCTCTTGAAAGCACCAAAACGTATAGTGCGGAAGAGGAGATACTTTTGCGCTATTTTGCACAAATCCCCGAAGCTAAGAGGCTCGATGCTCTCGTTTGCCTCTTAGAATGCATTAGAAAATACAAGTAAGTTATACGAAATCATTGCAGTAAATTTGATTGACATAGACTAAAATTTTAAGTATAATCGTACAAAAAAAGAGGGAGGAGAGCCTTGAGCAAAAGTCTCTACGAAACTTTAGGTGTCAGCCCCGATGCTTCGGCTGACGAGATAAAAAAGGCTTATAGAAAACTCGCGAGAAAATACCATCCCGATATCTGTAAAGAGCCCGAATGTGAAGAGAAGTTCAAAGAGATCAACGCCGCTTATGAGATTCTCAGTGATCCAGAAAAGCGCAAGCAGTATGACCAATACGGCGATGCGATGTTTGGCGGTCAGAACTTCCACGATTTTGCGCAGCAAAGTTTCCAAGGCGGCGTGGATCTCGACGAAATTTTGCGCTCGATCTTTGGAGGAGGGGGCTTTGGCGGTTTCGGAGCAGGAGGTTTTAGCTCCGGCGGTTTTCGCAGCGGCGGATTTGGCGGTTTCGAGGAGTTCGCCACACCCGATCTCGATATCCACGCCAAGATCACCATCCCATTTCGTACGGCCGTCTTGGGCGGGACACATTCAGTCAGCATAAACGGCGAGACGTTCGACGTACGAATTCCTGCCGGTGTCAAAAACGGCGATACGCTGCGCATCCGCGGCAAAGGCAAAGCCTATAAAAATATGCGCGGCGATCTGCTGCTCAAGGTAGAGGTAGCACCCGATCCCGAATATAGCCGCGTGGGCAACGATCTGTATAAAACGATCGATATTCCGCTCAAAACGGCAATGTTTGGCGGCAAGGTCAAAGTCCAGACACTGGAAAAAGAGGTGACCTTGAAGGTGCCTAAAAACACCAAATGCGGCCAGAAATTTCGCATCAAAGGGATGGGTGCCGTAGATCGCAAGACAAAAGCCAAAGGCGATCTCTATTTACAAGCAAATATCGTTTTACCAAAGGTAGAAGAGCTCGATCCCGAGCTTGCCAAAATGATGGAAGAAAAGTTACCGGGAGGTGAAGATGCACGCGTATGATGAACCAGTCTACCTGATAAGCGTCGTAGCGAAAGTTCTCAATATCCATCCACAGACCCTGCGCCAGTACGAAAGGGAAGGGCTCATCTCTCCCTCTCGCACCCAGGGCAAGACGCGCCTCTATTCGCAAAAGGACATCGACCGCATCAAAACGATTTTACGCTTGACGCGCGAGCTGGGTGTGAATCTGGCAGGCGTGGATATTATTTTGCGCCTGAAAGAAAAAATGGAGGAGATGGAGCGCGAAATCGAGCGTCTCCAAGAGCAGATTCGCGCCTACGAAGAGGGAATGAGCGTACCAAAGAGCAGGGCAGTGGTCAAGAAAGATTTCAACACAGAGATTATCATCTTCGAAGAGGACAAGGAGTAATCACTCCTTGAGCCTCGTTACATCGGCGCCGAGAGCGTTGAGCTTGTCCTCGAGGTTTTCGTAGCCACGATCGAGGTGGTAGATGCGGTGAACGTTGCTCACGCCTTCGGCCGCCAATGCCGCCAAAACCAGTGCGCTACTAGCTCTTAGATCCGTAGCCATCACATCGGCTCCGTAGAGCTTCGTGGGGCCGATGACGGTGGCGATATTGCCTTTGAGCTGGATATTGGCTCCGAAACGGCGCAGCTCGCTTACGTGCATGAAGCGGTTTTCAAAAAGCCGCTCTTCGATGATGGATGTACCGTTGGCTAGAAGCGCTAGTGCCATAAATTGTGCTTGCATGTCGGTAGGAAAGCCGGGGTATTCGCTGGTGACGATCTCGACGGGCTGGATGCTTTTGGCCGGATGGATGGTGATATCGCTTCCATCGATGGTAAAATCGAATCCCATCTGGCGCATCTTAACGAGGATGCTCTCGATATGTTCTGGGATGACGCCTCGCAGGCGTATCTCGGAGTTCGTGATGGCGCCTGCGCATAGATAGGTCCCCGCTTCGATGCGATCGGGGATGACGGCAAAATCCGGCATCGCGATCGTCTCGCCTCCCGTGCCTTCGACGGTTATCTCATCCGTTCCTATTCCCTCTATTTTTATACCGCTTTGCTGCAGCACTTCGCACAGCTGTACCACCTCTGGCTCTTTAGCTGCGTTGATGATCGTAGTCTTGCCGTGGGCTAGGGCTGCCGCCATGAGGATATTTTCGGTGCCTGTAACGGTGATTTTATCGAAAATAATAGTCGCTCCCTTGAGGCCTTTGGGTGCTTCGGCGATGACGTAGCCGCTTTTGATGGTGATATCGGCACCCATCTGCTCGAGGGCTTTGAGATGCAAATCGATAGGGCGCTGCCCTATGGCGCATCCTCCCGGCAGACTCACTTCGCAGTGTCCGAAACGCGCAAGCAACGGTCCCAAAACGAGAATAGACGCGCGCATCGTACGTACGATGTCGTAGGTGGCCACCGTGGAGTCGATAGAAGAGGTGTCGATGGTGGCTTGGGAGCCTTCGTGCGTAAAAGATGCTCCTAGGTTGTCGAGAAGTTTGAGAAGCGTTTTTATGTCGCGTACATTGGGAAGATTGTCGATAGTGACGGGTCGTGAAGCGAGAATCGTCGATGCGATAAGGGGAAGGGCGGCGTTTTTGGCTCCTGAAATCTGCACATCACCACTGAGTTTCTTACCGCCAACGATACGCAAAAAATCCATTTAAGCCCTTTTTTAACCGAAATTATACTACAATAGGAATCATATTAGTTAATATAGGTACGAAAATGGATGAAAAACTTCTTAGGCTCGAAAGCCTTATAGACAGGCTTACGTCACTCGAACAGCTGCGCAGCTACAATCGCAAGCGACTCGAAGAGCTATTTGCTTCACTCGAAATAGGACAGAAGGTGGAGCGGTTCGAGGATATCTTTACATTCAAAGCTATGAATCTCTCCGGAATAACACTGCAAAAAGAGCAGCTGTGTGCCGTACAACCCAATCGTTATGCGCAGATAATCGCCATCAAAGAGGGAAAAAATATCAATCTTCGCTATTTCGGAAGAGCCGAATCGCTTCCCAAAAAGTTGATACGCGATATCTGTGAATTTGTCTTGCGATGGAGACTGGAAAAGAGCTTCATGAACGTGGAGCACTACAGGGAGCTAGTGGATGGGCTTGGTGCGATCGAAATGGAATGAACGATACGATGGTACTGATTATAGGCCACAAGTCGATGCACATCTGGCTGTGTTTGCAAAAAAACTGGAAGCAGGAAATGCGCTCGATATCGCCTGTGGCCTGGGGCAAAACACCCTTTTTCTTCGGAATTTAGGGTGGAGAGTGGATGCGATTGATATTAGTGACAAGGCTATAGAAACATTAAGCGATGAGAGGAATATTTCAGCTCTACGTACAGATATTGCCGATTTCCCATGGCCCAAAGAGGGCTACGAGCTGATTGTCAACATCAACTTTCTCGATCGCTCCATATTTCCTAATATCATCGACGCACTGCGTCCCGGCGGTTTTCTCTTTTTCAAAACTTTTACATATAAATCTGCTATGAATCCAAAGTATGTTTTGCGCAAAAACGAGCTTGTAGAGGCTTTTGATGAGCTAGAGATAGAGTATTATAGATTGATAGAGGAGGGGAAGAGGGCGCTGTTGATTGCTAGAAAGACTCCTGCGTAGCCACACTCTCCCAAAAGAAATCCACATGCTTTTCGAAAATCGTCGAAAGGGCGGTCGTAGGTTTATTGTCGATATGCATCAAGAGCACTTGCAGGCGGTAGTAAAAGAGGGGAGCGAAGAACTCCTGCGCCATCAAAATAGGGTCGGCAGAGCGGATGAGATTGTGCTGCATCATTATAAAAAAGGCGTTGGAGAGCTTTTTGATGTTTTCTTGGTAGAAATACTGCATGAAAAGCTCACGAACCTGCTGATTATGCATTAGTTCCGCTAGGATAATGCGAAAAAACTTCTCGTTTTTACTATCGAAGGTCAAAAGCTTGATAGTCGCTGCATATTCGAGCAGATAGGCTTTGCCTTTGATGGCATACTCTTCGATGGGGCGCTTGATGAAGAAATCTTCGAAGGGATTGGAAAAGAGATTTTTCATAATCGTTTGGAAAATCTCATCTTTGTTGCGAAAATGGTTGTAGATAGCACTCTCCCTGATACCCACTTTACGCGCGATCTTGCGCATGGATGCGCCGGTGTAGCCACCTTCGGCCATAAGTTCTATAGCGGCCGTTAATATCTTCTCTTTGGTGCTGTTGGGTTTTATCTCTTCCGCTACCGCCGTAGCCATGGGCCTTTCCTTCAACTGTTGTTAACGTATGTTCATTATCGGTGAATGGCCGTTCTTTTTTAGATTAACGTTTGTTCATTTCTATACTAACGCAGGTTCACTTAAATAATTCTCAAAATCTATCGACAATATTTATCGGTAAAATGGGCAATATTGTTAAAAAGTATTGAAAACTATAATTTTCAAACTTTTCTCAATATGGCCTCTTTCGGTCTTTGCTATACTATCCTGAAAGATTTGGAGTCAAACTATGAAGTATGCACTCGATTTTAAAAACGACTTTTGCGATACACTGCGCTTCTGGATCGAGCGCTACGTTCGTTTCAAGCTGACGTCGCTCTCTAACAGACAGGTCAAAGATCCCAAAAAACTCCAAGAAATCATCAAACAGTTAACACTCGGTACAGCCGATATGAACGAACTCGCTCAGCTCGCAAGAGCTGCACGCAATGTAGGACTCATAGGTGTTAATACCTATTTTAAGCCCCTTGAGAAGCTCTATGCGTTCATGTGTGATATGGGACTGGCGAGTATGAAAGAGATCGATGAAGAGATGATAATCGACTTTCTCACTTCCTCTACCGCAGGACTGAGTGATGCGACGAAGAAAAACTATCGCATCGCTATGATCAATTTCTTTTCCTATATAGACAAAAATAACGAAGATAAACATATCTACGATAT
>WGBB01000006.1 GCA_015494505.1 Nitratiruptor sp.
CATACCCTTGAGGCTGGGGGAGTGGCAGACTCTGGCACAATTATCCACGTGGGGCGAGCCGATGCCCTGGCGCGTGAATTTTTGAAAGAGGTACCCACTCTCACAGCTGGTGCGTGCACCACCAATGGCTGCGAAGGAGTCGGGAGAGTGCTCGTCGATGATGGCTGTGAGCTTGGCTGCAGCTATGCGGTAGGCATCTTCATAGGAGACCTTGTAGAAGTCTCCCTCTTTTTCGCCAAGCGTTACGTTTCGCAAGAGTTCTGGGTTTTTGGCGATGAATTTTTCATGCAGATAGGCACCACGCAGGCGATTGGGGTGCTCGAGATACTCCCAGCCGTACTTGCCTTTGATGCAAAGTTTCCCCTGGGAGACCACACCCTCTTTTTTGGCAAAGACCTTCTTGACCTTGTTCTCTTCCACCTCGGCAGCTATGTCACATCCCACACCGCAATAGGTGCAGACACTCTCTATCACCATCCCTCGCTCCGCACTTTTTTCGTCATAATAATCACTTATGCATTAAAGAGAGCTCAAAAATCGAGGTAGAAGAGAACTCTCAGACTACGTTTCGATACGAATCATCACCGGTGCTTGTTTCAAAAACTCCTGTGTTTGGAGTGCGCTCAGTGCCTTTTGGATAGCCGCCTCTTGCGTCGTATGGGTCGAAAGCAAGAGGTTGGCCAGCCCCTCTTTGGCCGGTTTTTGGAGCATCGATTCGATAGATATCGCCTCTTCGCCGAAAATCGAAGCGATTTTGGCCAAAATCCCCGGCCTATCATCTACCACGAGGCGCAGGTAGTACTTGGAAGTGATGCTCTCTTTGGGCGCGAGGTGCATACCGCTCTCCAGAGGCTTTTTGAAGCCCAGCATCGGTGAGCATTTCCCGCCGCGGGCGATATCGATGATATTGGATATCACGGCGCTTGCCGTCGCATCCCCGCCCGCTCCGGGACCGTAATACATCGTCTCACCTACTGCGTCTCCGATAACACTCACTCCGTTCATCACCCCGTCTACTTTGGCTATCATCTCAGATTTTTGGATGAGTGTGGGATGGACGCGCAGCTCCACCTCGTTGCCACGCTTCTTAGCGATGGTGAGTAGTTTGATGGCATAGCCGAACTCCTCGGCAAACTCGAAATCGAGCTTGTCGATTTTGGTGATGCCCTCAATGAGGATATCTTCGGGTTTCGCATCAATTCCATAGGCGATACTGGCAAGTATCAAGAGCTTATGCGCCGCATCGAAACCCTCGATATCGAAGGTAGGGTCTGCTTCGGCATAGCCTAGGCGCTGCGCTTCGGCGAGCACCTCATCAAAAGAAGCCCCCTCGTTTGCCATTTTGGTGAGGATATAGTTGCATGTGCCGTTCATGATGCCGCGTATCGCTTCGATGTGGTTGGCGCTGAGCCCCTCGCGCAGGGCCTTGATGATGGGAATCCCTCCCGCCACGCTCGCTTCAAACTCAAAAGGCAGATCTTTTGCAAGCTCTTTAAGATCGTAGCGATGATAGGCTAGCAGCGCCTTGTTTGCAGTGACCACCGCCTTTTTGTTCTCCAAAGCGCGGCGCACGATTTTGTAGGCCTCTTCCACGCCGCCCATGAGCTCTACGACGATGTCGATATTTGGATCGTCCGTCACCTCATAGGGGTCTGTGGTGAGAGGGATATCGATATCGCGGTGCTTAGCCAGATCGCGCACCACCCCTTTTACTATGCGAATCTCTTTGCCCGCGCGTGCCGTGATGATGTCACGGTTCTTTTGCAAAATCTTCACAACACTGGCACCCACGGTGCCTACGCCGATGATGCCGATGTTGACCATTATTCGCCCTTGTAGTTTTGTAAAAATCGCTTCACGTTGCGAGCCGCCTGGCGGATGCGCTTTTCGTTTTCGATGAGCGCAATGCGCACATACTCCTCACCCCCTTCGCCAAAACCGATACCGGGACTCACAGCCACTTTGGCTTCGGTAAGGAGCTTTTTGGAAAACTCGAGGCTTCCCATAGAGCGAAACTCTTCAGGGATACGAGCCCAGACAAACATCGTGGCGCGGGGCTTATTCATATGCCATCCCGCGCGGCCGAAGGCTTCGATGAGCACATCGCGGCGCTTTTCGTACTTTTGGCGAATCTCCTCTACGCACTCTTGCGGACCGTTGAGAGCCACTGTGGCCGCCACCTGGATAGGCGTGAACATCCCGTAATCTATCCAGCTTTTTATCTTTTGCAATGCTCCCACGAGCTTGGGATTTCCCACCACGAAGCCCACGCGCCAGCCGGCCATGTTGTAGCTTTTAGAGAGGGTAAAGCTCTCCACCGCCACATCTTTGGCACCCTCGACGGCCAGGATCGAAGGCGTCTTGTACCCATCATAGGTCAAGTCCGCATAGGCAATGTCGCTGATAATATAGAAGCGCTCTTTTTTGGCGATTTTGACCAGCTCTTTGTAAAACTCCGGCGTCACCGTAGCGGTGGATGGGTTGTGGGGGAAGTTGACCACAAGGTATTTTGGCTTTGGAAAGGCTTCGTTGAGGGCTTTGTGCAGATCCGCAAAGAATCGCTCCTCATCCACTTCGAAGTTTTCGTTAAAGACCAGCTCCGTCTTGTGCACGCTGCCGCCAGCGAGGATGAAGGCATAGGAGTGGATGGGATAGGTAGGATCGGGGACGATGGCCACGTCACCGGGATTGGTAATGGCCTGCACCAGGTGTACGTAGCCCTCTTTGCTCCCCATGGTTGCCACCGCTTCGGTCTCTGG
>WGBB01000007.1 GCA_015494505.1 Nitratiruptor sp.
AGGTGCGATAAATATTGTTTTCGCAACTTTCCAGGATAAAGATAGACTCGCATCGCTGCAACCTTTAGCCACCGTGTATATCCCGACTATCAACAAGCGCTTCGTACCTCAAGCAAGCAGCTCCATCTATTTTGGCGGGGTAGATTACTTTGCCCAACTTCGCACCCTGCACGATTTTTATTCCGGCAAAACGGCACTCTTTTATCTCGAAGACTCGCCTTTATCCCAACTTTTAACCGGCTATTACCAAGAAATCGAACCGCAAAGCAGACTCTTCGGACTCAAGAAATCTGACAAAAACGTAGCAAAGTATCTTAGAAAAAACTATGCTCTCAATCATATCGCAACCCTTTTTAATACACCTCTTATAAAAACCGCTATGATTGCTTCACAGATGAACTATTACAACCTTGCTCCCAAAGCAAAACTCTCCACACAAATAAATCTCAGTCCAAAACTTTTTGCACTCTTGCAACCAAAAGCACGCGAAGGATTCGTCTTTGCAAATGCCGTCGTCCATCTGCCTTTGGAAGTAGCTGCTAATGCCTCACTCATGGAGATTCAAAGCGATTTTGACTGGCTAGGCTATGCGCTTTTTGTAGGTGTTGACAACATTTTGGCCTCAAGAGGTATGCAAAAGAGTGTTGCGGAAAATTTCATAGATAATCAGATTCGTTACGATACACAGCTGCTACGAATGCATCGATACGGTTTGCGGCCTCTGGAAAGTCAGGAGAGTTTTTGAAAAAGTTCCAAAAAATAGTCCGGTATCCGTGCCGGACGATTATCTTTGAGACAAACAAGCGTCACATCCATTTCGAATAATATCTCGCCATTACGCACGATGCTTTGACGGAGCGTAGCGCTTACGCGAGAAAGTTTCTCAAGCTTCGTCTTTACCTCTACTATATCTCCAAAATATGCAGGCTTATGGTATGTCGCACAAATTTTTTTGACCACAAAGTGATACTCGTTATATACGGGGCTCTTACCGGCCCCGAAAAACAGCTCACTGCGTGCTCTTTCGCAAAAATTGAGGTATTTGCTATGATAGACTATCCCGCCAAGGTCGGTATCTTCGTAATAGACCCGTATTTTCATTACCAGTCGACGACGAGTGAAACCATAAAAGTAGTGTCGGTTTTTTTCTTGCTTGCAGGTGGCTCGTTTTGATAGTCGAGCTTGTAGCTTACTCCCAGTGAAAGATTACCGTTTATCTTGGAATAGATCGAAGATTTTGAGTATAAGAAGTAGTTGCTCATATTTGAAAATTTGGTTCTGATGTTGGCATCTTCTACGAATTTGAGGTTATCATAGATTTTGTATTCAAAAAGCAATCCCGCTCGCCCGGCTGTATAGCTGTCGGTATCGCCGTTATCGTACTTGTCGCGTTCAAAAAGAACGTTCGCGTTGGTCGTCAATGACATCTTATCCGTTTTATACACTAGATACTCAAGACCCGGACCGGTATAGAACTGATTGTCGAACCCGGAGAATTTATCGTCTTTGTAGCCGATGAGATAGTTGAAGCTCAGACGCTCACTAAATTTGTAGAAGTAGTTAAGTTCTGCAAGCCAGGCATTCTTTGTCTCCGTCCCGTCGGTTTGAGCGTAACCCGCTTCCAGATCAAGAGCCAGCTTATTGAGCTGATCGATCTCCTTTTCTCCATGAAAATCGAGACCGAAAGATTTGGTATCGGTGTTACCACCTGTTTGAATATAGGATAATTCCGTATGTGTCTTGATCTCTCCTGCACTGAGACTAACCGCCACAAGCGCAGCAGCTGCACTAACCGCCAAAAGTTTCATCTACTCCCCTTTGATCTCTATCTCTTCAATGATATCGAGGCCAAATCCTCCCAAACCTACGAACTCTCTCCCTTTTTTGGAAGTAAGTAGTCTGATATTGTGTACACCTAGGCTTTTTAGGATCTGAGCGCCGATCCCAAACTCCTTGGTCTGGTCGGCAGCTTTTTGGCTCTCGAGAAATATGAGCACGCCGCTGTTTTTTTTGAGATAGTCTATCGATTTCATTATCGTCGAGTAGAGATTTTTATTGAGGAGTAGCTCCCTATCTTGCAAAATATTGTGAAATTTTACGTTTGCAGTACCTTTGGCCGAATAAAAAACAATCGCCGTATGCACCGCACCCGTATGGTCCTGAAAATCTTTTCTCGTCACTTTGACACCGAAAAATTCGATCTCTTGGGAAGCTATCTCTTTAACAAGCAATTCGTTTTGGAGGCGGTACTCCACAATATCGGATATATAGACGATTTTGAGATTGTGTTTTTTTGCGAACTCTTCCAGTGCATCGCGCCTGGCCATAGTACCGTCGGGATTCATTATCTCGCATATCACAGCTGCCGGCTGCAAGCCTGCCAACTTGCACAAATCCACAGACCCCTCCGTATGGCCCGTGCGCACCAGCACCCCACCCTCTTTGGCTACAAGGGGAAAGATATGACCGGGACGTACGAAATCTTCGGGAGTGCTCACGGGACTTGCCAAAAGCTTGATAGTCATATCACGCTCATACGCAGAGATCCCTGTCGTCGCCGCCTTTGCGTCCACGCTGACGGTGAAGGCGGTCTCGTGTGCCGAATCGTTCTTTTGTACCATAGGTGTAAGCTCTAGGCGCTTGGCGATTTCGGGCGTAAGAGCGACGCATATGAGGCCTCTTGCTTCTGAAGCCATGAAGTTGACTTTCTCGGGCGTGCTGAAAGTCGCAGCATAGACCAGATCGCCTTCGTTTTCTCTATCTTCATCATCGATCATGACGACCATATTACCCTTTTGTATCTCTTCGATCGCTTCTTGGACTCTTTTGATAGGCATATGCACTCCGTTTTTTTGCAGATATTATATCAACTTATACAAATTTTCGGCACGATTCGATTTTAGCACCACCCACAAATGCGATACCAACTAGCTTCTTATCGTAAAAACTCGTTGCCGCACGCTTTGCAGTGCCAGTTGGGAGCATCCACACTGCGGGCGATGCCCCTTAGGATTATCTCTCCCTTTTGTTCTTTTTCTAAAAGTTCTTGATTAGGATGCAGTCCATAGACTATCGGAACGATATGACGATTGGTACGGCAGTACTTGCAGCGGGGACGAAAAGGTTTTTTGCGTTTTATTCGTGCCATGCGGAGTAGCGGTTGATTTTATCTTTGAGTATCTGAACATATTGGTTATTGTGACGGCACTTTCCTTGGAGGATGAGATAGATTTTTGTAGGGTCGCATCGATACGCTTGCGCCATCTTGTCAAAATCGACTTCCAGTTTCGCACCGGCTAGCGCCACTCCCACATACGCACCCATACTCCGAGAATAGGATAGTATCTGGGCACTAAAATCGGTTCCCACACTGGCCGCTCGACCCACCGGCCCTACTGCCAACGAGGCATCGGCAGCAAGAGTAAGCGTACCGTTAAGAAGTTTTTGGACACTTGCCATATCGGTAAAAATGAGCACCACGTCGATACTCTCCAACCCTATCTGCCATCCTATGCTAGCTCCGTAAAGTTTGATAAATATCGGGTCGCTCCACCCATCTTGGGTGCGAATGAGCAAAACACCTTTGCCGTAGCGAGCACCCGCTATGAAACCACCGCGTATGAGGTCCGGGATGATAGCGATAGCTTTTGCTTGACGCAAGAGTTTGGGAGGAATCTGCTCTTCGGGAATCGCCATAAATCTATCGAGGGCAGATGCACTCTTGATTACGATACTATCTACATTTGCAAAGGAGAAGCAAAAAAGCAAAACCAAAAGCGCAAATTTTTTCATCTACTCCCTTTTGAGATATAGTATAATTATAACAAAAGCAGGTAAAGGGGACCGATTAAACGCAAATTTATTGAGTTTTACCGCCATTTTCCGCGCAAAGATATTGAGCGCGCTATCGAATTGTATGCAATTTTCGGCGGATACGAGGAGTATTGCGATTTCGACGCTTCGCTGCTGCAAAATCTCCAAAAGTTGCTAACCCGCTATGAAGAGATTACCGAAAACCTCACACTCATAGACGAACATCTCCTCTCTACCTTTGCCACAGGTGACCGTAAAATCGACAGCGCCATCAAAAAGAGTTTTACAAACGACGCCACAGGCTATAAAAGTTTGCAACATTTTATCTCCTCGCAACTCTTGCAACCTATCCATTCACGAGAAAAGCTCCCGCCCAAAATCCATCCCAAACAAAAACGCAAAAAAGAGCTGCGCCGCTATAAAATCCAAAACAAAGTGCGTTTTACCAAACCCTTTCATCGCTTTTGGTACCGCTACATCTATCCTGCGCGCGATCTGATTTTGTCCAAAAAGCACGAAGAGGTATTGCACTTCATACTGAACGATCTGGACAATTTCGTCAGCCTCACGTTCGAAGAGCTCTCCAACGAACTGCTCAAAGAGCGCTTTCCCGATGCGCTCACAAGCGGTAGCTACTGGGATCGCAAAGTGGAAATAGATCTTTTATTGGAGCTGCCAAAGGGCGATGTGATAGTAGGCGAATGCAAATGGAAAAACTCTAAAATCTGCAAAAAGACCCTCACGTCACTGCAAAAAAAGGCAGCCATCGCAGGCTTTACTCCCCGTTACTACGCCCTCTTTTCCAAAAGCAGCTTCTCCAATGAACTGCTCAAAAACCGCGAGCCCAATATCTTGCTCTTTGATCTGGAGGATTTCAAGGAGTGGAGCGAAGAGGAGGTCTACAAAAAACGGGAGAAGAAGCCCTACTCTTTCGAATTTTAAAAAAAAGTTCCTCTACTTGGAAGGGTGCAAACGAGTTCTCCTTCCACGCGGTTGCCCACGACGGGTACCCCGAAGCTATCGCTATTCGACCCGTCGGGTCAAAGCGTGTCAGTCAAACTGTTTGCACCCTTTTTGGCATTTTCTATCACGCTACCTGTACCCCGAGATTCGCAGCCTCTTTGGCAAACTCACTGTTGACGAAGACTTGCGATTCGATCTCCACCTCTTGGAGTTTGGAGGTGATGACCAGCTTGAGAGGTTTTTTACCGGGATACTTGAGCGCCAGATGGTAGAGCTCTTCGAGGCGCGCAATTTCGTGTGAGAGATCGAGTTTGATAACGAGCGGCTCTTCGTAGCGCTCCTCTATCGTAGTCTGCACCTTCTCACCTTTGGCCTCTTCGAGGCTCATGATCTTGTCGCAGCGAATGCGCGTGAAGCTCTCGTTTTTGGTTACGTAGACCTTGAAAGCCACAGGTTTTTCCAGATCCATGCGCTCCAGCTCTTCGAGCTTGTCGCTAAAGAGCATCATCTCGATACTGCCGTGCAGGTCCATGATGGTGACGATGCCAAACTTGTTGCCCTTGTTGCTGATTTTTGTCTTGATCTCTTCCACTTTCCCCACGAAGAGCGCTTCGGAAGAATCTGCGATATTATCCAGATCACTCGAGAGCGTATAGTCGATCTGCTCGAGTTCGGAGCGAAACTGATCGAGAGGATGGCCTGAGACGTAAAAGCCCAACGTCTCCTTTTCGAACTCCAAAATCTGCTTGAGCTCATACTCGCCCATATCTTCGAGCTCAATCTTGATATCGGTGAGCTCCGCCATATCCCCAAAGAGCGAATTTTCGGCCATCTTCTTGGCGCGTGCGATCTCGTGGGAGGTTTCGACGATGCGCTCGAGGTTGAGAAGCAGCGTCTTTCGCGAATAGCCGAAGCTATCCATCGCACCCGATTTGATGAGGGATTCGAGCACCTTCTTGTTGACTTTGTTGGGGTCGATGCGCTGCAAGAAGTCATCGAGACTGCTAAAGGCTCCCTCTTTACGCGCTTCGAGGATGCTCAGCACCGCAGTTTTTCCCACCCCTTTGATAGCACCCAGTCCAAAGAGTATCACATCCTCTCCATCGCTGGTGGTAGCGCTAAACTCCAGAGCCGAGCGGTTCACATCGGGCGGCAAAAGCTTGATGCCAAGACGCTTGACCTCATCCACGTACTTGACGATTTTGTCGGTATTATCCTGCTCGCTGGTGAGCAAGGCCGCCATGAACTCTTGGGGATAGTAGGCCTTGAGATAGGCGGTTTGGAAAGTTATCATCGCATAGGCGGCTGAGTGGGATTTGTTAAAGCCGTAGCCTGCGAATTTTTCGATCAGCTCAAAAAGCGTTTCACTCTTTTTGGCATCGAACCCCCGCTCGCTGGCGCGCTTGACGAACTCTCTTTTGTACTCCTCCATCAAATCGCGCTTCTTTTTCCCCATGGCGCGGCGGATGATGTCCGCTTCACCGAGGCTAAACCCTCCGATGGTCTGCACGATCTGCATCACCTGCTCTTGGTAGACGATCATTCCATATGTAGGCTCGAGGATCTCTCGCAGCTCCTCGAAGCTTACCTCTTCGAAGGGGTAGTAGACCTTCTTGCGGCCGTGTTTACGCTCGATAAAGTCATCGAGCATCCCCGACTCCATCGGACCAGGACGATAGAGTGCCAGCACGGCTATGAGGTCTTCGAAGGTGGTGGGTTTGAGCCTTGCATTGAGGCGCTGCATGCCTGATGATTCGATCTGGAAGAGGCCTATCGTGTGACCGCTTTGGATCAGCTCGTAGACTTTTTTGTCATTGAGGTCGATCTCGTTCCAGTTGAGCTTCTTGCCGTAACGCTTCTCGACTAACTTGAGGGCGTTGTCGATGACGGTGAGGGTCTTGAGCCCCAAAAAGTCGAACTTGATCAGATCCACATCTTCGAGGAAGTTCAGCGAATACTGGGTGACGATGGTATCTTCGCC
>WGBB01000008.1 GCA_015494505.1 Nitratiruptor sp.
CCGGGAGAGGACTTTAGCAAGTATCCCAGGCGCTACGAAGCTGATAAAAAGATTTGCGAATTGGCCGGTGTGGATATCCTTTTCATGCCTACACCCGATGCGATGTACCACGCAGACGAAGTGCTTATCAAGGCACCCAAAGCCAAGGGCTATATCCTCGAGGGCCATTTTCGCCCGGGGCACTTCGACGGCGTGCTGCAGGTGGTCAACAAACTCTTCCACCTCACAAAGCCCACACGTGCCTATTTTGGAAAAAAAGATGCGCAGCAGCTCTATCTGATACAGCAGATGGTGCGCGACTTTTTCTTCGATATCGAAATCGTACCCTGTGACATCGTGCGCGATCCCGACGGACTGGCACTCAGCAGCCGCAATGTCTATCTTTCGCCAGTAGAGCGCCAAAAGGCGCTGCTGCTCTCCAAAGCCCTCAAACGCGCTGCGAAGATGGTCCAAAGCGGCGAATATTCGGTAGATCGGATTAAGGCCAAAATGCTTGAGATTTTAGAACCGATTAAGCTAGATTATGTTGAAATAGTAAACAGGGAGTTTGAGCCCATCCAAAAAATCGAAATAGGAAATACGATAATATTGGTGGCCGGCTATGTCGGCTCGACACGACTTATAGACAATATATGGATATGAAACGGGATGGATTGCAAGAAACTTCTACACAATAGGGAACCGGCCGGACAGGGGCAGCGGGAATTTGTGGCCGATGTGGCCAAGAAGGCTCTCGGTTACATGACAAAGCACCATATTGATCTGACGCCTGCCAATTACGAAGAGTGGTTCTACGTCATTTGTAAAGCCATTTCCGAACAACATAGACTCTCCGATAACAATCTGCAAGTCTTGCACGATAAATACTTTAAAGAGCTTCCTCAAGTCGAAGATATCGAGGAGATTAAAGAGCTCTCGGTCAATCTCAAGCGCCTAGCTAAGGGTTCGGAACAAGCGCTTGATAAGTTTGAGCACAACATCAACGACCATGCTCAATATATCGATGAAAGTATCGATGCGATAGAGCGTCAAGATGCCCAAAAAATGTCTTCTCTCAAGGAGAAAATTGCGGCACTGGAGGCAGAAAACAGCAAGCTCAAAGAGTTTTTGGAGTCGAACCGCAAGCAGCTGGAAATCATCGAGGAGAAATTTCATGAGCAGAAAAAAGAGGCGGAGTATGATGCTTTGACCGGCCTGCTCAATCGCCGCAGCTTCGACCGCGATATCGAAAAACTCGAAAAGAGTGGTGCCGACTATAGTCTCATCATAGCGGATATCGACAACTTCAAAAAAATCAACGATACCTACGGTCACCTGGTAGGTGATGAGATACTAAAAATCGTAGGAGAAGTGCTGCAAAACTACGTGCGCAAAAATACCAAAAGCTACCGCTATGGCGGCGAAGAGTTCGTAGTGCTTTTGCCGGGAGGCGACAAAAAAGCGGCACATATCGTGGCTGAGCGTCTACGTGACGTGATAGAAAATAAAGGCTATAAGGTAGAAAAAAACGGTGGGTACATCCACTTTACGGCAAGTTTCGGCGCTGCACAAAAAGAGTCGGGTGAAAACGCGAAATCCGTGATAGAGAGGGCCGACAAGGCGCTTTATAGGGCCAAAAAAGAGGGGAAAAACCGCGTCGTCATAGCATAGAGAGCATCTCGTCCACTATTGCGCAGGCTCCTCCGCCGGTAGCGAGCCTGGCTAGATTTTCGCTTTGCGGGGCTACTCCGGTTTGTATGATTTTTTCTATATCGACTTCTCCAAAAAGCCAGCCTGCATCTTTGTCTACCAAGAATTTCGCATTGTAATACTGGTGATTGCCGGCTGCATGGGGATAGGGGACGAACACCGCCGGCAGCGCGTTTGCCGCGAGCTCCCATAGCGTACTGGCCCCGGCGCGCGAGATAGCCAGATCCGCAGCGGCGATTTTTTCTACAAGATTTGCATCGAATGCGAAATACTCTGCCGGGATTTTTCGCTCTTCATAGAATTTGCGCATTCTTTCATAATCACGATTGCCCGTTTGGTGGATGATGCGGATGCCGCGAGCAGCGAGTTTGGGCGCAATCTCCATGGCAATGTCGTTTATCTGCACGGCTCCCTGGCTGCCTCCTAGGAAGATAACGCACTGCACACGATTTCGGATGCGGCGCTTGGCGAAGAAGACTTCGCGTACCGGATAGGGGTCATAAGGCGGTGCGAAAGATGTGAAAAGCCTTTTTGAAAAGGGGGCAAGCATTTTGTTGAGCGCTCCCATATGGGCGTTTTGCTCATGGATAAAGAGCGGTTTGTTTGCCAGCAGCGCGGCTATGGAAGCGGGAGCGGCGGAGTAGCCTCCCACGCTAAAAACCGCTTCGATAGCGTGCTTTGTAAAAAGTTTTTTGGCTTGCAACGCTTGGCGTAAAATTGCGGTGAGTGTGGCGACTTTTGCCAGGCCTCTTTTATTGACCACGCCGCTGCTTGGCAAGAAATAGGCTGTCTCGAAGGTTTCGTCATTTTCGAACCAGTCTCTATCCTGACCGCTCTGGGAGCCGATATATATCGGTCTATATCCTCGTCGAGCTAGCTCTTGGGCGATGGCCTTGGCGATGGCAAGATGCCCGCCCGTGCCGCCGCCCGTGACGGCTATTTTCACGTAATTTCCTTTTGAGGTGTGCGTTTACTAAGCATCAATACCATTCCAAGAGCGATGGCATTTGCAATGATAGAGCTTCCTCCGTAGCTGAGCATCGGTACAGCGAGACCTTTAATAGGAGCGATAGAGCTGATACCGAAAGAGTTGATAATGACCGAAAATCCGATGAGCATCGCCACGCCGCTGCTAAAGAGGTAGGTGATTTGGTCTTGTGTTTTATTGGCGATACGCAGCAGCCTTTGGATGAGCCATAAATAGAGCCCTATAATAATCAAAAGCCCTAAAAAGCCCAGCTCTTCGGTAAGTCCGGCTAGGACGAAGTCTGTATGCACTTCGCTCAAAAACCCCAGCTTAAGCTGTCCGTTGCCAAGACCTTGTCCCAAAATTCCGCCGTGATGGATGGCATGGAGAGAGTTGATGATTTGGTAGGACTCTTTGGCATTGTCGAGTTTGAGCTGCTGCGCCATCCAACCGGGCATGTAACTAAGAAGGTAGTTTTGTGCGCTGGCCCACCACATCTTGATTCGGGCGATACGGTGCTCGGAGATGGAGACGAAGAGGATGAAAAGTCCGAAGGCGAGAGAGACCAGGATAAAAAAGAGCTTCATGCTTCGCCCTGCAAAGACCAGCAAAAATGCAAGTGTAGCACCCAGTACCGTGACCTGTCCTATATCGTTTTGGAAGATTGCGATAGAAACAACCGCTATGAGAAAGACTATGAGGTAGGGTATGATGAGTTTAATCTCATCTATGAGGCGTTTTTTTGGGTTTTTTTGGAATTTTCTTTGGAAACTCCAAGCCAGGAAAAAGACGAAGCCGACTTTAAAAAACTCTACAGGCGCGATGCTAACCGGCCCTAGCTTAATCCATCTTTTGGCTCCTCCGACGGCTGTGACGAGAGAGTGGGGCAAAAAGTGCATTACCAGCATCAAAAAGAAAAAGAGCAAAAAGAGTCCGATACCCAGGCGATTTGCCCAGCGCTCCGGGTCAAGCTGCGCGATGCCCCACATCAAAGCGATAGCAAAAAATCCAAAGGCGAGCTGGCGTATGAAAAAATGGAACTGGTCGTAGCTAAAAAATAGCGTCGTATAGGTAGTGAGACTGTATGATGCCAAAATACTTATGAGAATGATGGTAGCAGCGATATTAAAAAGTGTTCTGTCCATACCGTTTTAAGTCTATCTTTATTGGTTTGAGGATATTATTGTAGCCACATAAAGCCAAAATAAAATTTAAGAACTCTATATGGATCAACACAACAAATCCACGAAGATTATCGGTATCTTTCTCTTTTTTTTCCTTTTCTTCGCCATTTTTTTGTTTGTCGCTCTTAAAATCATCGTCCAAGACCGCAAACTTCCCGCGCTTTTTATAACGGAAAAGAATCGAGCCATTCGCGGTTCTATCGTTTCTAAGGACGGCTTTCAGATAGTCTATTCCAACAAGCTCTATAAAGTAGCCGTCAATACGCGCTGTATCGATCCTGACAAAAAAGAGCTCTTTATCAAGCTCTTTAGCATCTACAGCGGCATGAAACCCAAAGAGGTGCGCAAGGCCCTGCACAAAAAGGGCTATACGGTCATTTCTTATAAAATAGATACCAAAAGGGCCTATCAACTCAAAATCTTGGCGCGCAAACTCTATCAGATGGATTTTTTCGTTCCCTATAAGGTGGGCAACCGTGCCGTCAAACAGGGACTCACCATCCAAGAGAGCGGAGAGACGCGCAGCTATCCCTACAAGGATGCTTTTACGCCGATTGTGGGATATGTGCACAAAATCGATGGCAAATATACGCGCATTGAGGGCGTCAAAGGGCTCGAAAAATATTACGAAGATAAAATAAAACCCAAACAAGACGGCCTCATACGAGGGCGACGCGATATAGGAAACAATATCATCCTCAATAAAGAGGCGATGATTAAAAAACGCATCGACGGTTACAATATCCATCTCAATATCTCCATGCTTTTGCAAAAGAATCTCGAACATATCCTCGATACGCATAAACAGGATCTCGAAGCGCGTGAAATTATCGCCGCCGTGATGGATAGCAAAAGCGGCAAGATTTTGGCCATGGCCTCCTCGAACCGTTTCGACCCCAAACATATCAGGCGCAAGGATTATCCCTCTTTGCGTGCAGATTTCGTCGAGTATCCCTTCGAGCCTGGATCGGTGATGAAACCTATAACCTTTTCACTACTTTTAGAGCATAAACTGGTCAATCCCATGGAGGTGGTGCGCGGATACAACGGACGCTATAAACTGGGGCGCAAAATTATCACCGACGAACACAAAGAGGATTGGCTGAGTGCCGAAAACGTTATCGTCTATTCGAGCAACATCGGTATCGCGCAGCTGGCGCAACGTTTAAGCTATAGGCAGTTTTACGACGGACTCAAAAAATTTGGCTTTGGGGAGCGAACGGGTGTAGATTTGCCCTATGAAAAGCGGGGTTCGCTTCTGCCGCCTTATAAGTTAAAGAGCGAAATCTACAAAGCGACGGTAGGATACGGCTACGGTATCCGCGTAACTTTCATGCAACTTCTCAAAGCGTATAATGCGTTCAATAACGAAGGCGTAGAGATTACACCCCGCATTGCCGATTTTTTCACTACCACGCGAGGTCGTAAGATTTTGCTTGCTCCTCCCAAAAAACATCGCGCAATTAGTTTGCAAACGGCAATTATGATGAAAAATATTTTGCGTAAAGTGGTTCTAAAAGGGACCGGTACGGCCGCGCAAATCGAAGGGCTCGATATAGGAGGTAAGACCGGGACGGCCCACATCGCCGCGCGCGGTGGGTATAGCCGGCGCTATATCAGCTCCTTTTTCGGCTACGCAAACGACAAAAAACATCGCTATACTATCGGCGTGACGGTTTTTGAGCCCAAAACGCACCACTTCGCATCCCAAACAGCCGTGCCTGTGTTTCGAGAAATCGTTATGGAGCTTGTGAACGAGGGCTACCTTACACTCCCTCCTCAGCAGTAATTTGGTAAAATAGCGAATAACTTCACAATAGAGGAAATCGATGGATATCCGAAAAGCCTTTTTAGACTATTTTGCAAGCAAAGACCACAAGGTCTATGAGAGCGCTCCTTTGGTGCCCCAAGACCCCACCTTGCTTTTTACCAATGCTGGGATGGTGCCTTTTAAAAAGTTTTTTACAGGGGAGTTGGAAGCCCCCGTACCTAGAGCTACCAGTTGCCAGACATGTATTCGTGCCGGCGGCAAGCACAACGACCTCGAAAACGTGGGCTACACGGCGCGCCACCACACCTTTTTCGAGATGCTGGGCAACTTTAGCTTCGGCGATTACTTCAAAGAAGAGGCCATCGCTTACGCTTGGGAGTTTGTGACGAAGGTTTTGGAGCTACCTATTGAGAGACTTTGGGTGACGGTGCACGAAAGTGACGACGAAGCTGCCAAAATTTGGGAAAAATTCGTACGTCCCGAACGCATCAAACGTTTCGGTGACAAGGACAACTTCTGGCAAATGGGCGATACGGGACCCTGCGGGCCATGTAGCGAGATTTTTTACGACCAGGGTGAGGAGCATTTCAAAGGCCCTGAGGATTATCTGGGTGGGGACGGTGATAGATTTTTGGAGATTTGGAACCTCGTTTTTATGCAGTATGAGCGCAACGAAGCGGGCGAGCTGCTTCCACTGCCAAAACCCAGTATCGATACGGGAATGGGGCTGGAGCGTATCACCGCCATCAAAGAAGGGGTACTGAGCAACTACGATAGCTCCCTTTTTATGCCTCTCATTCAAGCTATCAGTGAGATAGCCCAGAAGAAGTATGTCTACGAAGAGGGAGCGAGTTTTCGCGTCATTGCAGACCATATCCGCTCCGTCACATTCCTTTTGGCCCAAGGCGTGATGTTTAGCAACGAAGGGCGCGGTTACGTGCTGCGCCGTATCCTGCGCCGCGGTGTGCGCCACGGCTATCTTCTGGGACTTAAAGAGCCCTTTATGTATCGCCTCGCCGATGAGGTGGCCAAACTCATGGGCACTCATTATGGTTATCTCAATGAAAAACTCCCCACCGTCAAAGAGCAGATACGTGCCGAAGAGGAGCGATTCTATCAAACCATCGAGGCCGGGATGAAGCTCTTCGAAGAAGAGCTTGCCCGCACCAAAGAGGTCTTTAGCGGCGAGGTGGCTTTCAAGCTCTACGACACCTACGGGTTTCCTCTGGATCTGACCGAAGATATGCTGCGTGAAAAGGGGCTGCAGCTCGATAAGGAAACCTTCGAGAAGCGTATGCAAGAGCAGCGCCAGCGCGCCAAGGCCGCATGGAAAGGCAGCGGCGATGCGGCGCTTAGCGGCGATTTCAAAGAGCTTGCGGGACTACGCAACGAATTCGTAGGCTATGAGCGACTTACATCTAAGACCATCATTTTGGGGCTTTTGGATGAAAATTTCAAAAAAACGGATGCGCTGCAACCGAGTCAAAAGGGATGGGTGCTATTGGAAGAGACCCCTTTTTATGCCGAGAGCGGCGGCCAGGTGGGCGATAGGGGCGAACTGCGCCTTTATGAAGGAGAGACCATCGCCAAGGTGCTCGATACCAAGAAGTTTTTCGATCTCAATCTCAGTCTCATAGAGGCGGTGGGCGAAGTGAAGGTGGATGAAGCCGTCGAAGCCATCGTGGACAAATCGCGCCGTGAAATAGCCAAGCACCACTCAGCTACGCACCTTTTGCACAGTGCTCTGCGGCGCATTCTCGGTGAGCATGTGACGCAGCAAGGAAGCCTCGTGGAGGCTAACAGACTGCGCTTCGATTTTTCCCATCCCAAACCACTCAGCTCCGATGAGATAGAGCGTATCGAAAACTACGTCAACGAAGTGATAGCCCAAGGCATCGAAGCGAAAGTGGAGGAGATGCCGATAGAAAAAGCCAAGGAAAAAGGCGCGATGGCGCTCTTTGGCGAAAAATATGGCGATGTGGTGCGTGTGGTGGAGTTTGGCGACGTGAGTGTGGAGCTGTGCGGCGGTACGCATGTGAAAAACACGGCCGAAATCGGCAGCTTCTTTATCACGAAAGAATCGGGCGTAAGCAGCG
>WGBB01000009.1 GCA_015494505.1 Nitratiruptor sp.
AATTCTCGCTCTCTATCCTCTCGAAAATAATAGATTCGCCATAGTGGACGGTTTTGGCGTACGTGTTATCGACCTAGACACTCTCAAAAGCCGACGCTTTACATTAGCGCCTTCGTAGCACCACTCCGCCCTCGAGGTGGTGGGTATAGGGGAACTGATCGAAAGCCGCTAAAGCCGCGATTTCGTGTGTGGCGGCAAGCTGCTGTACATCGCGTTTGAGGGTTTCGGGATTGCATGAGATGTAGATAATGTTTTCAAAACCTTGCACCACTCTTCTGGTCGCAGCATCGAGCCCGCAGCGGGGAGGGTCCACGAAGACCGTGCGAAAATCGTAACTTTTTAGGTCGATAGCAGCGAGCCTACGAAAGGTCCTTTCGCCCTTGAGTGCCGCTGATACCTCTTCGGCACTGAGGCGCACGAACTCCACGTTTTGGGTGCCGTTGAGCGCCCTATTCTCTTTGGCGGCTTTGATGCTGGTCTTGCTCACCTCCGTGGCCAGAACACGATCGAAATTTTGCGCCAGTGGCAGCGTGAAGTTGCCGGCCCCACAGTAGAGCTCCAAAAGATCGCCGCCAAACTCTCGGCTTTGCTTGAGAGCCCACTCTATCATCTTGATATTGACAAAGGGATTTGGCTGGGTGAAGCTCCCTTCGTAGTGGCGGTAGCGATAGATTTTGTCCTCTATGGACAACTCTTCGGTGATGTACTCACGCCCCAGCACCACCTTTTGGCCGCGGCTGCGCCCGATGATGTGGATGCCAAGCTCCTTGGCCGCCTCCCTTGCTGCTTCTTCCCACGCGCTATCCAGCCTTCTATGATAGACCAGGGTCGTCAGCACCTCGCCGCTAAGACCGCTGAGAAAATCGATACGAAAGAGTTTGTGCGCCAACACTTCGGATGCGGCCAAAATCTCTCTTAGCCTCGGCATGAGCGTATAAATCGGCTCTACAACGATTTCGCAACGATCAATCGCTATCCTTCCACCATCCGTTGCATACATCGTGTAGTGTGGCTCGCCGTCTATGCGGATGCCAAACTCGGCGCGAGCGCGAAAACGGCTCTGGGGTGAAGGAAAAACATCTGGTTCTTTGCCAAAAAGCTCGCGAAATTTTTGGACTTTGTAGCGAAGCTGCTCATCATAATCGGGATAGATGGTGCAGCTGCCACACCTGCCAAAGTATGCGCAATTCATAGTTTTTTCAACCTTGTTACGATAATATAGTTGCAATTATATCTTAAAGGTTTTTGTATGGGTGTAAGTGTCGTAATATTGGCTGCGGGACAGGGAACGCGCATGAAGAGCGCCCTGCCGAAGGTCCTCCATAAAATCAGTGGCAGACCGATGCTGTGGCATATTATCAAAGAAGCCAAGAAACTGAGCGACGATATCACCGTGGTGCTCTACCACGAGGCCGAAATAATTCGCTCCTACCTGGAAGAGAACTTCGAAAATCTGCATTTTCATATCCAAGACCACGCCAACTATCCAGGCACCGGCGGCGCGCTGATGGGAATAGATTTTACCAATGACCGGGTCTTGGTGCTCAACGGCGATATGCCCCTCATAGAAGCCCAGGAGCTCGAAAAATTCACCCAAATCGACGCCGATATCGTCATGAGCGTCATAGACCTGGAAAACCCGCACGGCTACGGTCGCGTGGTGATAGAAGACACCGAAGTGCAGTGCATCATCGAACAAAAAGACTGCAGCGAATCGGAGCTCGCCATCACTACCGTCAATGCGGGTGTGTATCTCTTTAAAAAAGATATCTTAGAGAAGTACCTCCCCAAACTCAGCAACGACAACGCCCAAAAAGAGTACTACCTCACCGATATCATCGCTATGGCCAAAAAGGATGGCTACACCATCAAACCTATCTATGTGGATGAAGAGAACTTCAAAGGCGTCAACTCCAAAGCGGACCTCGCCCACGCTGAAGAGATCATGCAAGAGCGCATAAAGGCGCGCTGGATGCGTGAGGGGGTCATCTTTCGCCTCCCCAAAACCACATACGTGGAGATAGATGTGGAGTTCGAGGGAGAGTGTGAAATAGAGAGCGGCTGTGTGCTGCGTGGCAAAAGCCGCATCGTCCAAAGCCACATCAAAGCAAACAGCATCATCGAAGAGAGCGAGATTCGCTATAGCAGCGTAGGACCCCTCGCGCGCGTACGCCCTGGCAGCATCCTCGAAGATACCCACATCGGCAACTTCGTGGAGGTGAAA
>WGBB01000010.1 GCA_015494505.1 Nitratiruptor sp.
AAAACATCGATACCTGCAAACTTTATCTTACCGCTTTTGAGCCCTTCATAGAGTGCATCTTCGTTATAGAGCCCTCCTCTTGCACAGTTGATGAGTACCACCCCATCTTTCATCTTCGCGATCTCTTCGCGGTCGATCATATTAATGGTCTCTTTGGTTTTAGGGGTGTGAATAGTAATGATGTCGCACTTGAGAATCTCGTCGAAATCTGTGGTGTATTTGACACCGAGATTCGTTGCTTTTTCGGGTGGGATGTAGGGGTCGTAGGTGATCACATCCATTTCAAAGGCAAGCGCACGTTTGCCCACGCGGCTCCCGATATTGCCAAAGCCTATGATTCCCAGTTTCTTACCCTTAAGCTCGTTGCCTATCCACGCTTCACGCTTCCAGATGCGCTCGAGCTTGAGCTGGTTGTGGGCATATGGAAAGGCCCGCATACAAGCGAGCATATGAGCAAAAGTTAGCTCCACGGCGGCTATGGTGTTCGCTGTAGGTACGTTCATCACGATGATACCGCGACGACTACACTCCTCCATATCCACATTGTCCACACCCACACCGGCCCGGACAATTGCCTTAAGCTTTTTAGCGTGTTCGAGCAGCTCCTTGTCTACCGGGGTAGAACTGCGTGTAATGATAACATCCGCATCGGCTATAACTTCATACAGCGGCGCGCCTTTGGGTACATCCGCGGCGTTGACATACTCGATGTCCTGTTCTTTCGAAAGAATCTCTTCGGCTTTTTTGTGTAGATGGTCACAAACGACGATCTTCTTTTTCATCCCAACCCTTACTTATCGAGTTTTTCTTTTATTATCTCTCCGAGTGTCGTCTTCTCTTCTTGATTGATCTCTTTGAGCGCTTCTTTCTCTTTTTGACGCTCTAGCCTTCGCACGCTAACTCTGAGGCGATTGTTTTTAGGATCGATAAAAGAGATCACGCCTTCGATCTCTTGACCGATTTCGAGCTCCTCTTTTTTGAGGGGTGCGAGGTCTTCGTTGCGAATGAGTGCGTCTACATTCTCATCGAGAGCGATAAAGACACCGAAATCTTTAATATCTTTGACCGTTCCTTTGACGATATCGCCCACTTTATGTTCTTTTGCAAATTTTTCCAATGGACTCTCTTCGAGAGCTTTTTTACTTAGAGATATCTTTTCGTTTTCTCTATCGATACGGATGATTTTGACTTGTACTTTGTCGCCGATACTCAGCACATCTTTCGCTTTTTGGCCCTTTTGCCAGCTGAGATCCTGATTATGCAAGAGCCCTTCGACATTACCGATGCGCACAAACGCACCGAAGTCAGTTAGCGAGGTCACCTCACCCTCTACCACGTCACCTTCACGGTAATTTTTCAAAAACTCTTCGAAAGGCTTGGGCAAAAGGCTTTTTCTCGATACCCGTAGCTTACGGTTTTCGGTATCGATCTCGATCACTTCCACTTCGAGCTCTTCGCCTTCACTCACATATTCGCTCGGATGCTTGGGCTTTTTATCCCACGTCATTTCGCTAATATGCAAAAGCCCCTCGATGTCATTTCCAAGATCCACAAAAGCACCGTATGGCTCGATATTGCTTACAGTGACGCTGATCACGTCGCCGGGATCGAGTTCACCTTTGATCTCTTCCCAAGGATCTGGCTGTGTAGCTTTGATAGAGAGAGACAAGCGATTTTTCTCTTCATTGTAGTCGATCGCCTTGACATTGACTTTGTCCCCTTCGTTGAAATATTTGGCTGGATTGACGGGACCTTTATAGCTGATTTCATTGTAGTGCACGAGACCGTCCACACCGGGAGCTACTTCGACGAACATTCCGTAGTTGGTAATCTTTTTGACGGTTCCTTCGACTATTTTGCCTTCACTCATCAGCTCTTCGATGATCTCTTTGCGGCGCTTGGCAGCCTCTTGGATCAGTTTTTTGCGTGAAACGACGATAGAGTCTTCGTTTTCGCCTACCTTGATCACTTTGGCCGAAACTTTGCGCCCGGTTTCAGGTTGGCCTTTGAAGTAGCTTTGGGAGTTGGGGAGGAAAAACTGAACCCCTTCATCGTTTTCGATAATATAGCCGCCTCTATTTTTGCCGACTACTCGTCCTTCGATGATCATGTCTTCGAGATCGTCACGATTGGCCGCTATGAACTCTTTGATTTTCTCTTTGGCCACCGCTTTTTTGTGAGAGATGATGGGACGCTCGTTACGATGACCGCTGATGATCACCTTGATCGTGTCACCCACATTGTACTTGAGGTTACCCTCGGCATCGCTTATCTCGCCTATGTGCAAGATACCTTCTTGCTTCTCGCCTACATCCACAAGCACCCGTTCACCGTCTTGAATCTCTACGATTACACCGTCTACTACACGTGATTCGTTGCGTCTGTTTTCGTGCTCTTCGAGCATTTTTGCGAAGTCTTCGTTGCTATTTTCGAAACTCATCTTTTCCTCTTTTTCCTTGATACGTCTGAAATCAGATGTGCTATTATACTTTAATTTTCTTTATCTTTTCTATAACCGCTTCGATAATCCAGTCGGGCGTCGAAGCACCGGCGGTAATTCCACAGAGCTTTTTCCCTTCGAACCATTCTGGTTGCAGTTCATTCTCATTTTCCACAAGATAGCTATCGGGGCAGTTCTCTTTGCAAATATTAAAGAGCTGCTTGGTATTGGAGGAGTTCTTGCCGCCGATGACGATCATCACATCGGCTTCGCGGCTCAGCTCCCTCGCCGCATCTTGGTTTTCGAAGGTGGCGTTGCAGATGGTGTTAAAAACACGCACCTCCTTTTTGTGCTCCATCAAAAAATTGACGATTTTCGTATATTCGCTAAATTTCCTCGTAGTCTGTGCTACAGTTGCGACACGCTCTTTGAGTTTTGGCAATGCTTTTTGGAGCTCCTCGACACTCAGTACCACCACCGGGTCTTTGGCGTAGCTCATAACTCCTTTGATCTCAGGATGGTTTTTATCCCCAAAGATTACGACGCTATACCCTTCCTCACTCATCTGTTCGACTATCTGCTGTGGCTTGGTGACAAAGGGACAGGTCGCATCTACCACTTCGACATCTCGCTCATGGAGGATTTTGAGCTTGTCTTTAGGGATGCCGTGGGTGCGTACAATGACGCGGCTTTTTGGTGCGACTTCGTCGATCTCCTCTACTAGCCCTACGTTGAAGTTCTCTTTAAGGCGGTTGATTTCGTTTTTGTTGTGTATAAGAGGACCGAAAGTCACGCTATTGGGGCTCTCTTCGGCTATCTTGATGGCGCGTTTGACCCCAAAACAAAAACCGTAACTCTTAGCTAATCGTATCTCCAACTCGCACCTCGGTAATTTTTTCTAAAATTTCTATAAAGTTTGGAAAAGAAGTGGCGATGCAATCGATATCCACGATTTTCATATCAGCAAGCAACCCCGCTATGGCAAAACTCATAGCGATACGGTGATCACCGTAGCTTTGTATAGTGGCACTTTCGAGTTTGCCTCCCGTAATGGCGTAGCCATCTTCAAACTCCTCCACCTCTATGCCGCAAGCACGGAGATTTTCCACCACACTTTTGATGCGGTCGCTCTCTTTTACGCGCAGCTCTTTGGCATTTTTGACGATGCTCGTACCCTCCGCCACCGCCATCGCTATAGCGAGTGCCGGCAACTCATCGATGAGCCAGGCTATATTCTCGCCTACTTCAACTGCACGAAGCGCTCTACCTTCCACGATGATATCTCCGATAGGTTCATAGCGATCCTCTTTTTGCACCAGTTCCACATATGCGCCCATACGCTCTAACACTCTATATGCCTCGATCCTCGTTGGATTGAGCGTCACATCCACCAAACGCACACGTGCCCCCGGGATGATAGCGGCCGCCACAGCGAAGAAAAAGGCGCTTGACGGGTCGGCCGGAATCGTAATTTCCAGTGGCTCGAGCGGTTTTTTGAGCGGTTCGATAAAAATGCGTACCTCTTTATCGATTTTCGATACTATCTGCGCCCCCATACCTTGCAGCATACGTTCGGTATGGTCACGACTCAGATGCGGTTCTGTATATTCAC
>WGBB01000011.1 GCA_015494505.1 Nitratiruptor sp.
ACAATAGCTCCTAAAGAGTCGCTCCAAAGATAGGCTATGAAGAGGCCTGCTGCCAAAAAAGGAATAAAGGGGAGCTCTTTGTCGTTTTTGGCGATGCGCATGGCGATAGAGGCGGGCAGTGCCAAAAGTGCGGCGATAAAGACCGCCACGAGAGCCAATTTCACACCAAGTATCGCTCCCATCGTAAAGGCCACCATGATATCCCCTTCGCCCATCGCTTCTATCATCACATATTTGGGATAAAAGTCAGCCAGCCAGGGGGAAAGTTTAAGCTGCTTTTTGAGATGCAACTCCTCTTTTTTGCTTACATAGTAGCTCACAACGAAACGCAGCATACTAAAGCCACCCGCAAAGAGCAGGCCGGCTGTGAGGTTTTGCAAGATAGCGGCAGAGTGAAAAACGGCGAAGAGGGAGGCGAGTAGGTTGATGCTATCGGGTACGGCCTTGAAGCGAAGGTCGATGATAGAGAGAGCGAGAAGCATCGTGAAGCTCAACGCCGTCGCCAGCGCATAAGGCGTTATTCCCTGTTTATATACCACCAGTACGAAAATGAGGGCAGTGACCAGCTCGATGAGCGGATACTGGATGCTGATGGAGGTCTTGCAAAAGGCGCATTTGCCGCCAAGAAGTAGCCAGCTAAGAAGTGGAATATTGTGCCACCATTTGAGAGGATGCTTGCACGCAGGGCAGTGGCTGGCGGGATAGGCGATGCTCTGGCCCTGTGGTAGGCGCAGTATCACTACATTCAAAAAAGAGCCGACGGCAAGACCCAAAAGAGCTGCGAAGAGGTATGCAAACGCCACTATATCCCTCCAAAACGGCGATGGCGACTACGAAACTCTTCGATAAGCTCTGCCAACTCCGCTGGGGTGAAGTCGGGCCAGAGCGTATCTGTGAAAAAGAGCTCGGCATAAGCGATGCGCCAGAGCAAGAAGTTGGAGATGCGCTTTTCGCCGCCCGTGCGAATGAGCATATCCACATCTCCTAGTTGGGAGTCCATAAATTTTTCGAAGCTCTCTTCGCTTATCTCCTCTCCACTTGCGCATGCGCGTCTGCAGGCACGCACGATTTCATCACGTCCGCCGTAGTTGAGGGCCAGCACTTGTGTGAGCTTGGTATTGTTTTTTGTCATCTCTTTGGTGTAGGCGATGCGCTCTTGCAAGGCTTTGTTAAAGCGTGAGATATCGCCGATTACTTCGAAGCGCACGTTCTCTTTTTGGTAGGTGGGCAGCTCCTTTTGGAGCCAGTTATCCAATAGCTTCATCAAAAACTCCACCTCCATTTTGGGGCGCTTCCAGTTTTCGGTGCTAAAGGCGTAGAGTGTGAGCACCTCGATTTCGGGATGGTTGGCGCAATAGGTGGTGATGTGGCGCACCACCTCCGCTCCCTTTTCGTGCCCTTTGATGCGTTTCCATCCGCGCTGCTGGGCCCAGCGACCGTTGCCGTCCATGATGATGGCGATGTGGCGTGGCCTATTCATCCAGATCCTTTACGATCTCGGCGATATCGAGGGAGAGCTCGAACTTGCTTTTGAGAGGACTTTTGATGCTTCGTTCGCGCGTGATATAGACGATCTGGTTCTGTTCGCTCCCAAAGCCGGTGGCACCTTTGACGAGATTGAGGCAGACCGCGTCGATATTTTTGGCCTCGAGCATCTTCTGAGCATTTTCGAGGGCCTTTTTCTCATCCATCTCGGCTTTGAATCCTATCGTGGCGATCCCCTCTTTGTCGATGGATGCGAGGATATCGATATTTTTTTCGAGCTCCAAGCACCATTCAGCGCCAAGCTGCTCCTTTTTGAGTTTGCCTTGCTGTTTGTATTTTGGCCTGTAGTCGCTCACAGCTGCTGCCATGAAGAGGTAGGGCTTTTTTTGGATGAGCTGAGGCTGCGTGAGGTCGTTGACGAGGTCCGGTTTTTTGAGAATCCCTTTTTTGGCGACGCGGATGCGATCTTGCACAAACTCATACATCTCCTGGGCGCTTTCGACATGAAAGGTCTGCACCTCTTTTGGCAGGCTTTCACAGGGTTTTGTGGTGATGAGCTCCACGGTAGCTCCCTTGAGATAGAGTGCCGTAGCTAAGGCGCAGGCCTGCTTGCCGCTGGAGAAGTTGGAAAGATACCTCACGT
>WGBB01000012.1 GCA_015494505.1 Nitratiruptor sp.
GAGAGCAGATGTTTATACTTTTCATAAATTTTTGTTGTGCGAATTGCCATGGGTGAATCCAAAAAGACATTGACCCAGTGGGGGAGTTCGCCATTTTCATGCATTTCGTTGAGGATACATAGTAGTTGCTGGGTGCGCTCAATGGCAAAGGAGGGTATAAGCACGTTGCCCTCATGCTTGAGGGTTTTGAGTACCGCTTCTTTGAACTCCGCCACACTGGAGTCGTAGTTTTTATGGAGTCTATCTCCATAAGTACTCTCCACAAAGACCGATCGTGCCGTGGCTGGATCGGTTGGCGGTGGATTGAGATGGACCTGGCGGTTGCCCAAATCTCCGCTAAATATTACATGTTTGGTAATGCCATCCTCTTTGTATTCGATCTCCAAAAAGGCAGCCCCGATGATATGGCCGGCATCCTTGTAGCGCACCTTGATGCGGGGAGAAAGTTTGATTGTCTGAGAGTACTTGACAGTTCTTCGAGGTAGACGCAGCGTATCCTTGACCTCGGCTTTGGTGTAGAGTGGCTCTTTGACGCTCTCCTCTTCGCCGCGGCGTTGCGCTTTTTTGAAAGCCGTCTCAAAATCCTCTTGCATCAGATGCGCGGTATCGAGCAAGACTACCTTCATCACATCAAATGTAGGAGCGGTGGCTACGATAGTGCCGCGAAAACCCTCTTTGTAGAGCAGCGGTATGCGTCCTACATGATCAAGGTGCCCATGCGTAACAAGCAGATAATCAATATCGCTTGGATCAAACCCCAATGGCTCGTAGTTTTTATATTCATCCAGACCCTGGAACATCCCGCAATCGACGAGCACCTTCGTGCCGTCATCGAATTTGACGAGGTGGCATGATCCCGTCACCACCTCTGCTGCACCGTAACTGATTTCTACTGTCATTGTTCCATCTCCGCTACATCTTTAATGATTTTAAGCACGCTGTCGGGGTTGAGACTCATGGATTCTATGCCGATTTTAACCAAAAACTCCGCAAATTCAGGATAGTCGCTGGGTGCCTGACCACAGAGCCCCGAATACTTGCCGGCACGTTTGGCACCTTCGACGGCTAACTGCACCATCTTCTTGACCCCTTCGTCACGCTCGTCATAGTCAAAGGCCACGATCTCGCTATCGCGATCGACTCCCAGAGTCAGCTGCGTCAGGTCGTTGGTTCCGATGCTGATACCGTCATAGATTTTCAAAAATTCATCGATCAAGATCACGTTGTTGGGGATTTCGCACATCATATAGATAGGCACGCCTTGAAGCCCATGCTCTTCCATCGCTTTTTTGACCCGTTTGGCTTCATCTATGCGGCGGCAAAAGGGGATCATCAGCACGATGTTGTCAAATCCCATCTCAAAAATCGCTCGCTTCATCGCCTTGCACTCCAGTGCGAAGCCGTCGGCATAGCTTGGGTGCGTATAACGAGCAGCACCTCTGAAGCCCAGCATCGGGTTGTCCTCGATAGGCTCGAAGTGGCGACCTCCCAAGAGGTTGGCATACTCGTTGGACTTAAAATCGCTCATGCGTACGATGCACTTTTTGGGATAGACGCTGCTAGCAATCGTGGCCACCCCTTCGCTAAGGGTTTTGACGAAGAAATCGACGGCATCCCCATCGAAAGGAAAGGCCAGCTCGTCGATGAGCGCCTTTTCGGTTTCGCTGAGCATCTCGGGATGGCGAATGGCCATGGGGTGAGCTTTGATGTAGTTGTTGATAATAAACTCCATTCTAGCTAGTCCTATGCCATCGACAGGGAGCTTGGCAAGGCTGAAGGCCAGCTCCGGGTTGCCCAAGTTCATCATGATTTTTGTTTTGGGGCGGGGGAGTTTGGAGATATCTACTTTTTGGACTTCGAATTTAAGGATACCGTCGTAGATTTTGCCTATCTCCCCTTCGGCACAGCTAACAGTTACAGGCTGATTGTCGTGCAAGATTTTCGTAGCATTCTTGGCTCCCACCACGGCAGGCTTACCAAGCTCGCGGCTCACGATCGCCGCATGGCAGGTGCGTCCGCCCGTTTCGGTGATGATAGCACTAGCCTTTTTCATCACAGGCTCCCAATCGGGGCTGGTGGTAGGCGCTACGAGGACATCACCCTCTTTGAATTTGTCGGCCTCTGCCATGCTAAACATGATTTTGACTTTGCCCGCACCAATCTTTTCGCCTACGGCGTTGCCAGTAAGCAACACCTTGCCTTTTTCAAGGAGACGATAGATTGCAAACTCCGTGAGCTTTTCTTGGCTATGCACCGTCTCTGGGCGTGCCTGGACCATGTAGAGTTTGCCATCGATGCCGTCTTTGGCCCACTCCATATCCATCGGCGTATAGCGGCCGCTAGCTTCGCTGTAGTGCTCCTCTATCTTCATCGCCCAGTCGGCAAGTTGCAGCACCTCTTCGTCGCTGATGGCGAATTTCATGCGCTTTTCGATGGGAGTTTTGATATTTTTTGTCCACTGCTCTGCAAGGTTGGCCTTTTCGAGCGTTTCGCTAAAGACCATCATTTTTTCTTTGTCACCGCGTTTGCGTTTGAGCACGGC
>WGBB01000013.1 GCA_015494505.1 Nitratiruptor sp.
GTCATAGAGGACATGCACGAAAAGGCCCACGAGAGGCACAGGTTCGAGTGCACTAAAAAGCGCACCGATTTCCCACCAGTACTCAGGAGTTCCTATCCAGAAGTAGTGGTGTCCAAGGCCTAGGATTCCTGAGCCAAACATCATGGCCACTTCGATCCAGAGCCACATTTCCACCACTTTGCGGTTTGCGTTGAGGGTCTTGATGAGGATGTAGCCGCCCACTGCAGCCACATAGACCTCCCAAGTCGCTTCCACCCAGAGGTGGATAACCCACCACCACCAATATTGATCGATGGCGATGTTGTCCGTATAGAACATTCCTGCCAGATAGAGACCTGCAAGGGCTATGAGGTCTGCCATGAGCACCGCCAAAATCCCGGTGCGTTTACCGCTCATAACCGTCGCATAGACGTTGTAGAGGAAGATGAGCACCACAGCCACGATGCCGATATCTGCCCAGCGTGGCGCTTCGATGTATTCACGACCTTCTGTAATGAACCATATGGTGGAATCTTTACCAGGACCCACTTGCACAAACAGATAAACTACGACGACCACGGCTACTGCCGCTGTAAGCACGTAGAATGCAAGGTTGCCGAGTTTAACGCCCACGACCTCTCGTCCCGCTTCATCGGGCAAGAGCCAATAGACCGCACCTATCATCGCATAGAGCAGCCACACGACAAGCGCATTGATATGCACGATGCGGTTGATGGAAAAATCTAAAACTCCAAAGAGAAAATCGGGATATAAAAACTGTATAGCCGCCAACAGCCCAAAAAGCAGCTGGGCACCGAAAAGCACCATCGCCACGAAGAAGTACTTGAGCGCTAACTTTTGCCCTTCATAGAGTCTATTTCCATGCATCGACCGCTCCTTTTATCTTACCGAAGTTGCGAGGAAAGCCGTTGGTATCGATAGCCGACATGAATTTTAGGTATGCCACCACTGCTTTAGCCTCTTCTTTGGTGATACCGAGATTTGGCATTTTGCGTTCATGCATCGCCATTTGCGGTGGATTTTGCAAAAAGGCAGCTATCGCATACTCTTTGCCGCCGTACGCAGGTGCGAGAGTCTCCCATGTGGGATCGAGCCATGCTTTGGTAAGGTCGGGCGCATAATATGCACCGTTTCCCAGCAGCGTATGGCAGTCCATGCAGTTTTTGGCTTGGATAGTAAGCTTTCCTTTATGGATGAGTGCTCGCGCCTCTTCTTCAGTGTAGTCGTCACGCCCGAAGAACTTCTCTTTCACTTCGTAGCGGCTGTTGCCGTTTGCATCCATACCGCCTATAATCGGCACCTCATGACCGCGTTTGCGGTTTAGCTGATAGTCGATTTTGTAGTTGATTACCACGGGCGAGGGGATGCGTTTGTCGATTTTGTTTTTGATATCGGCAGCCGTCCCCATCTTCATCTGTGCCATCGAATCAAACGTGAGCAAAATCAACAGCACAGCAGACACACCCGTAACCCACGTAGCCGATCGTCTCCAAAACCTGTTGCTAGTCCAGACCGAGACCTTTGCCATGTCTCCTCCTTTAGACGTGTTCGAAACGTTTATGGACTTTTTCCAGCAAAAAGTAGACTACGTGCGGAAAGATAAGGTAGCCTACCATTGCACCTATGAGCACCTTTTGGGTATAGGGCTCGACTCGCAGCAGCTCACCCAAATAGTACATACACCCCACAAGGGCCAGCCAAGAAAGGTAGGCGGCTACCATAAAGTAACTTTTTACCAATCTAAGCTTTACGAGCGTAAAGAACCCGGCGTACATCATCCCAAAAAAGATCACCATCGCCGAGATGACAAAGATCGGTAAAAAGTCCTGTGCTGGAATATCGTGCATGTAATATTCCATCACCGCCTCCTTTAATTTTTCAAATTACATTTCAATTGTATATCTTCGTCAAAGGAAAAGCTTTGATGTATATCAACGATTTGCTTTTTTGCTCATTTTTTTAATGGCGGTTTAATTAATTGACTTTTATAATCAAACTACCAATTTATGAGGAAAAGCTATGGAAGCGATAGAGAAGTTCTACTTTTTCGACAATCTCCCCAAAGACAAACTCGAAAGACTCAAAGAGATCTCCAAAGTCAAAACGTTCAACAAGGGCGAAATCGCCTTTTTCGAAGGCGAGCGCACGGATCATCTCATGATCCTCACCCAAGGCATCTTACAGATATATAAAAGCGACGCCAAGGGCAACAAGATAGTGCTGCATGTCTTTTATCCCTACTCCCTCATAGCCGAGATCGTCAATTTCGAACATATGCCCTATCCCGCCACGGGAGAGTTTCTCACTGAGGGCAAAGTGATTCTTATCGATTATGAAAAGTTCGAAAATGAGTTTCTCAAAGACCCTGAAGTGGCCTTCACTATCATCAAATCCCTCACCAATAAAATCCGCTACCTCGAACATGTCATCACCAACGACCTGGTGCTCAGCTCCACGGCTCGCGTAGCGAAATTTATCTACGAGCACGAAAGGGAGTTTTTGAGCCTGAAAAAAAACGAAATAGCGGAACTTCTCAATATCACTCCAGAAACACTCTCTCGCATCATCGGAAAATTTAAGAAGCTTGGAATCTTAGAAAAAGATAAAAGCAATTATGTAGTCAAAGAGAGAGAGGCGCTGCGTTCCTTTTTCGAATAGAGAGCAGCACGAGTTGGGGAAGGGGAGTAGATGAAACTGGCGGTATTAGATGCGTGCTGCTCTCTATTCTCTCCCGAAAGGGAGAGATATGCTTACAAGCTCGCTGCGAA
>WGBB01000014.1 GCA_015494505.1 Nitratiruptor sp.
CTACGAGCACTGGCACGGTGTGGGCCCCTTTGATCTTAAAACCGGTAAAAGCCTCAAAAAGAGTGACCGTCCCAGCGCCACCTCCGTTTTTAGCAAAAAGCTTTTGGAGCTGGCCGAAGGGGATGAGCGTATCGTGGGCGTCACCGCCGCGATGCCGAGCGGGACGGGACTCAAGCCGCTTATAGAGAAGTTTCCCGAAAGGTTTTGGGATGTGGGTATAGCCGAACAGCACGCCGTCACCTCCATGGGGCCGCTGGCCAAAGAGGGATTCAAGCCATTCGTGGCGATCTATTCTACCTTTTTGCAGCGCGGCTACGACCAGGTGATCCACGATATCGCGCTCATGGATGTGCCTGTGGCGTTTGCCATCGATAGGGCGGGCATAGTAGGCGAAGATGGCGAGACGCACCAGGGGGCGTTTGACATCAGCTATCTGCGTCCCATTCCCAATCTCCACCTCTTTGCACCCAGAAGCCCAGACACTCTCGAAAAAGCCGTGGAATTTGCAGCCTCGTTCCATCGTCCCTGCGCCTTTCGCTACCCAAGAGGCGCCTTCATGATGGATGAGGTGTTCGAAGTGCGAGATTTTGAAGTGGGCAAAGCGCAGCTTCTTGTGGATGCCGAGAGTGACATACTCTTCATAGGCTACGGCAACGGCGTGGGTAGAGCGTACCACACTATGCAGCATCTCGATTTCAAAGTGGCGCTTCTTGACCTTCGTTTCGTCAAGCCGCTGGATGTGGAGCTTTTAAGGAAACTATCGCAAAAGCACAAAAAGTGGTTCGTCTTTAGCGACGGTGCAAAATTGGGTGGAGTAGCGAGCGCTCTCGCAGAACTTGGATTGAATGTGGAGATAATCAGCTTCGAGTATGAAGATAGCTTCATTCCCCACGGCAAAGTAGCGGATGTGGAGCGAGCGTTGGGACTATTGCCTGAGCAACTGGCCCAAAGAGTCCGTAAATGCGTATTTTCTGGCTAGTTTTTCTTACCGTTAGCCTCTTTGCCCAGGATGCCTTGGAGATTCTCAACTCCATACGCATCCATGCCGGCCTTGCCAAGCTTCAAAAAGATTCTCATCTCATGCAAGCTGCCAAAGCGCATGTGCGTTTTGAGGCAAGTAATGCTATCTTTTCACATTTTGAATCCCCAAGCTATAAAAACTTCTATGCCAAAACGCCCAAGGAACGTGCTTTCAAAGCAGGAGCTCTTAGCGGCTATATCTTAGAAAACATTTCCCACGGTCAGGAAAATTTCGCTCAATCCATCACCTCTTTGATGGGGGCGATATACCATCGATTCGTATTTCTAAGTCCATATATAGATAGGGTAGGATATGCGAAAGAAGGTGCCTACTACTGCTACGATTTTGGGATTCACAAACTAGAAAAGCTATGTAGAAGCGGTGATACGACCGAGCCTTCGTTTATGGTGGACCTATGTGCCGATGGCACGAAGGTGGGATACAGTATCTTTAACAGAGTGACGCATTACGCGGGCAAACCTATAGTTTGGCCGTACGATGGCATGCGTGAAGTTCCTGTGATATTTTACGAAGAGATCCCCGATCCCTTGCCTGATCGAAAATTTAGCGGCTATCCGGTGAGCGTACAGTTTGCGGATGGTTTTAAACGTACGGATCTTATGATCTTTAGGCTCTATCATGATGGCAAAGAGATTCCTACCATATTGCTTGATGCCAAAAGCGATCCCAATTCTCTATTAAAAGAGAGTCAATTCGCACTTTTTCCACTAAGGCCGTTAGATTTTAATACGCGCTACGATGTTGTGATACGTTACAAAGATTCTAAAACGAAAGATATTGTGACACTGCGTACGCACTTTTTTACCAAAAAGATTGCCATGCCTATTGTTACGCTCGATGCTAGGCGCTACAAACCTATTACGCTTTTTGCCTCTCGCCGCTATCTTTTATATCTAAGGAGCAATCCTAAAAAACCTCTCTTTTTTCGCTATATCGCATGTCGTGGGAAATGCACGTATAAGATGCTTGGCCCCAATATGATGATTGTCCAAAATCGTGTGAAAAATGAGGGGAAAATAACGCTCTATTTAAGCGGTGAAGAAAAACTGACACTCAAGGTAGTGCCCCCGCAAAAGGGGCGAAGAGATTAAAGTTCGTCTGCGTGTTTTGCCAGGTACTCTGCCACACCTTCTGGCGTAGGTTTCATAGCTTCTTTGCCTTTTTCCCACTCGGCTGGGCACACCTCTCCGTGCTCGTTTGCAAATTCCATAGCGTCTACCATACGAATCATTTCGTCGATGTTGCGTCCTAGAGGCAGGTCGTTAATGACGCAGTGGCGGATGGTACCGTCTTTGTCGATGAGGAAGCTTCCGCGAAGAGCTACGCCCGCATCTTCGAGCAGCACATCGTAATCGCGTGCTATCTGTTTCGTCAGGTCGGCCACCAGTGGATAGCGGATGTTACCGATACCGCCTTTTTCGACAGGCGTGTTTTTCCACGCAAGGTGCGTATAGTGGCTATCGACGGAACAGCCGATGACGTTGATGCCGCGTTTTTGGAACTCTTCGAGTCTGTGGTCGAAAGCGATGATTTCGCTCGGGCATACGAATGTGAAGTCGAGTGGGTAGAAAAAGAGCACGGCTCCCTTTTCTCCTATATTCTCATAGAGATTGAAGTTCTCGTTGATAGTGTTGTCAGGCATAACAGCCGGTGCCGTGAAGTCAGGTGCTTTTTTTGTGACAAGCATTCTCCTCTCCTTTTGGATAATTATTTTCCTTGAAAAACATTTCAATTTTATCAGTTTCTGGCTAAAAAATCATTTAAATAAATAGTTAGCTGCAAAAAATCTGTCATAGCTTATGTAAAATGCTTCCTGCACCGCTTGAGACGAATTTGGATATAATTGCAAAAAACCACAAAAGGATAGCAATGGCAAGAGACTATCTCTTTACCAGTGAATCGGTCACGGAGGGGCATCCCGACAAAATGGCCGACCAGATAAGCGATGCGATACTCGATTATATCATCGAGCGCGACCCCAATGCACGCGTGGCGTGCGAAACACTGCTGAGCAACGGCTTTGCCATCATCGCAGGTGAACTCAAAACCACCACGTATGCACCTATGCAAGATATCGTACGTGAAGTGATTCGCGAAATCGGCTACACCGATGCTCTCTATGGGTTTGACTATCGTAGCGCAGGCGTCCTCAACGCCGTGGGCGAGCAGTCTCCAGATATCAACCAGGGTGTCGATAAAGCCAGCGGTGAGATAGGAGCTGGCGACCAGGGCTTGATGTTTGGCTATGCCTGCAAGGAGACCGATGTATTGATGCCGCTGCCAATTACTATGGCGCATCGTCTTACATATGAACTGGCTCGAGCGCGCAAAGAGGGTATTTTGCCGTTCCTTCGCCCAGACGGCAAGGCGCAAGTGACGGTGCGCTACGTTGACGGCAAGCCAAAAGAGATAAAAACTATTGTCATTTCCACGCAGCACGATCCTGATGTGAGCTACAACAGGCTCAAAGATGCCGTCATTGAAGAGGTGGTCTATCGTGTCATCCCTAAAGAGCTCCTCGCTGATGACATCGTTTACCATATCAATCCTACAGGTCGCTTCGTTATCGGTGGGCCTCAGGGTGACGCGGGACTGACGGGACGTAAGATCATCGTGGATACCTATGGCGGTAGCTGTCCGCACGGCGGTGGTGCCTTTAGCGGCAAGGACCCAACGAAGGTGGATCGCAGCGGGGCATATGCAGCACGCTACGTAGCCAAAAACCTCGTCGCTAGCGGAGTGTGCGAAAAAGCGACTATCCAGATCGCTTACGCTATCGGTGTGGTCGAGCCGGTCTCTATCATGGTGGATACCCATGGTACGGGAAAAGTAGAAGATGAAAAGATCGAACAGTGCGTACGGGATATTTTTGACCTTACGCCTAAAGGTATCATCGATACTCTCGATCTTTTACGACCTATTTATAGAAAAACGGCAGCCTATGGACATTTCGGACGTGAACTGCCGGAGTTTACATGGGAGAAGACCGACAAGGCTGAAGAGATCGCCGACTATCTAAAAATAAGCGGAGTTTAAAATTATTTTGTTATAGTTTGATTGACTTTAATTTCGAATAAAGGAGATGCCATGGCGGTAAAGATTACTGATATCTGCATCAACTGCGGTGCTTGTATCGATGAGTGTCCTGTAGAAGCTATCGTTGACGATGATGATAACCCAACAGGAGAAGAGATTTACTACGTCTATCCTGATAAGTGTGTGGAATGTGTAGGATACCACGACACTCCTGCTTGTGCGGAAGCGTGTCCTACTGAAGGATGTATCGTTTGGGACGTTTGTCAGGAAGGTGCTACTTGCCGTGACGATGTGCCTGCTGAAGCTCGCGAAAACCACACTCCTGTTATCGAATAATCCCGGGGCCTTCGGGCCCTAATCCTCCTATTTAATCTATTCTTATGCTTTTTTTGCTATAATCACCCTCTAAAATTCTCACAGGCGTAGGAGCGTGTATGGAAAGAACCCTATCTATTATCAAGCCCGATGCGGTAGCAAAAAACGTGATCGGCAAAATCATCGATCGTTTTGAAACGAACGGCCTTCGCATCGCAGCGATGAAAAAGATTCAACTGACAAAAGAAGATGCGGCGAAATTTTACGAAGTGCATAAAGAGCGCCCATTCTTTAACGACTTGGTGGAGTACATGACAAGCGGCCCTGTGGTTGTCATGGTTTTGGAGGGTGAAAACGCCGTAGCCAAAAACCGTGAGCTTATGGGTGCGACAGACCCCAAGGAAGCTGCTCCGGGAACCATCAGAGCGGATTTTGCGGAAAGCATCGAAGCCAATGCGGTGCACGGTAGCGATAGTTTGGAAAATGCACAAAAAGAGATCGCATTTTTCTTTGCACAAAGGGAAATTCTGTAATTGAAGATCGCATTTAAAAAAGTAGGACCCAACAAAAAGCAGGTCCATTATGAAAAAGAGGGCCTTTCAATCGACGGGACCCTGCAAAGAGGCGAAAAGAGCCTCGTAGATTTGGGAGCTCGCATGAGCGGGCGTATCGAAGTGGAGTGCATACGTTGCGGAGAGCCTTTTTGGCTCGATGTGGATGAAGCGCTTCATTTGAAACTGAGCGACGGAGTCTATACAGGCTTCGACGAAGAAGCGGATGTGGTAGAATTTTATGACGGGTCGATCGATATGGAGGAGATTATAGACTCCGAGAGCGCATCGATCAAACTCGATTACCATATCTGTCCAGCATGCAAACAAAAAGAAGGAGAAGACGATGGCAGTACCAAAGAGACGTGTGAGTAAAACAAGAGCGGCAAAACGTAGAACACACTACAAAATCAAACTCGCAAGACCCGTAAAAGATAAAGACGGAACTTGGAAACTCCCTCATCACGTAAATCCTACGACAGGCGAATATAAAAGTTAATTGCGATGATAACTATCGCTGTTGACGCTATGGGAGGGGATTTTGGTCCCTATCCTATAGTCGAAGGCACCATACTTGCTCTCAAAGCCGATAAAAATTTCAATGTCATCCTCGTGGGTGACGAAGAGAAAATCCGCTCCCTTATACACGACAAAAAATTACTTCAGCGTGTCGATATCGTGCCTGCCGATGATGTTATAGGCATGGATGAGCAAGCTACAGAGGCCCTCAAGCGTAAAGAGAGTTCAATCTATAAAGCTATAGAGTTGGTCCGAAACGGCGAGGCAGATGGTGTTGTTTCCGCCGGCCACAGCGGTGCAACCATGAGTTTAGCTACTCTTCGTATCGGACGCCTCAAACATGTCAGCCGTCCCGCTATCGCCACACTCATGCCTACCTATAAAGATAGAAAAACACTCGTTTTGGATGTGGGTGCCAATGTTGATTGTAAACCGGAGCACCTTTTTGAGTTTGGTGTAATGGGTGAAGTGTATGCCCGTAATATCATGAAGCTCGAAACTCCACGCGTGGGGCTCCTTTCTAACGGAGAAGAAGATACCAAAGGCAACGAACTTACCAAAACTACGTTTACTATGCTCAAAAACCTCCCTACATTTATCGGTAACGTCGAGGGTAACAACATATTCGACGGAAGCGTGGATGTGGTAGTCACGGATGGTTTTACCGGCAATATTTTGCTCAAGACCAGTGAAGGTGTGGCGAACGCAATCAGCAAACTTATGAAAAAGAATATCAAGCGCAGCCCCATTTCTATGGCCGGTGCGCTTATGATGAAAAAAGTGTTTCGCGCTCTAAAAAAAGAGATTGACTATAGTGAGTATGGCGGTGCACCTTTGGTGGGTATCAAAGGATGTGCTATCATAAGCCATGGCAAAAGTACACCAAAAGCGATAAAAAACGCAATTTTCCAAGCGATACGCTATGTAGAATCGAATATCAACGCAGATATCGAAAAGCGTCTCGAAGAGGTCAAGAATAAAGGATAGAGATTGTACGCCAGCTTTCGATCTATCGGTGCATATGTGCCAAACAACATTCTGACCAATCACGATCTTGAGAAGATGGTGGATACGAGTGATGAGTGGATTACCAA
>WGBB01000015.1 GCA_015494505.1 Nitratiruptor sp.
AAACATCAACGATCTGGATGCTATCAACGAAGAGTTTGGGGTGCTAGATCGCTGGATATTGGCAAAAGCGGCAGCAGTATTCGAAGAGGTGGAAAAGACCACCTTCTATCCAGAATGGGGACGCAATCGCCTGCGCTCGATGATCGAAAATAGGCCTGATTGGTGTATTTCGCGCCAGCGCGACTGGGGCGTGCCGATAGCCTTTTTCCGTGACAAGCGCACAGGCGAGGTGATACTCGATGAGAAGGTGCTCAACTACGTGGCGATGATTTTTGAGCGTTTCGGGACAGACGCGTGGTACAGTATGGAGATAAAAGATCTTTTGTATCCAGGCAGTGGGTATGAACCGGAAAATCTCGAAAAGGTGATGGATATCCTCGATGTATGGTTCGATAGCGGTTCTACCTGGTATGCGGTGCTCAAATCCCGCCGCTACGATGCCGGCGAGTATCCGGCAGATCTCTATTTGGAGGGCAGTGACCAGCATCGCGGATGGTTCCAAAGCTCGCTGCTTGTAAGCAGTGCGATAGAAAAACGAGCACCGTTCAAAGCGATCCTCACCCACGGCTTCACCGTCGATGAGAAGGGTGAGAAGATGAGCAAATCCAAAGGCAACGTGGTGGCTCCTCAGGATGTGGCCAAGAAGTACGGCACGGAGATACTGCGCCTTTGGGTGGCGATGAGCGATTATCAGAGTGACCTCAAAATCAGTGACAACATCCTCAAGCAAGTCGCCGAGCAGTACAGAAAGCTGCGCAACACTTTTCGCTTTATGCTAGCAAACATCAACGATCTGGATGCTATCAACGAAGAGTTTGGGGTGCTAGATCGCTGGATATTGGCAAAAGCGGCAGCAGTATTCGAAGAGGTGCGCAGTAATTTTGAAAACTACGACTTTTCCAAAGGGTTCAATGTTCTCAATAACTTCATCGTCAACGAATTTAGCGGCATCTATTTAGATCTTTGTAAAGACAGACTCTACTGCGACGCCGCGGATGATCCCCATAGACGTGCCAGCCAAAGCGCGATGGCGCTCATAGCCAAGGCTTTGCTGGGACTCATCGCGCCGGTGCTTACCTACACGGCCGATGAGATCGTAGAGCATGCACCTGCCGTGCTGCGTGAAGGGAAAGAATCGATCTTCGATTTCGATCTCTTTATACTTCCCGAGATTTCCAGCGAGCTCGATGAAGCCTACATGCTCGAAGCGCGCAGCAAGTTCAACGAGCTCATCGATGCTCTCAAAAAAGAAAAACGCATCAAAGCTTCCCTCGAAGTGGTGCTCGATACCAATAGCGAAAAAGTCCTGGCGCTGCCAAAAACGGAGCGAGAAGATTGGTTTATCGTCAGTGGTGTCGATAGTGGTATCGGCGGTGAGGAGCTTGGAAGTTTCGACGTAGCAGGTGATAGCTTTGCGGTGCGAAGAGCTACGCTTCATAAGTGTCCACGCTGCTGGAAATATCAAGCACCAAAAGAGGATGCGCTCTGTGCGCGCTGCCAAAAGGTGGTGGATGGACTTCACTAAGCCGGTGCCTCCATCGGCGATAGTGGGGGCTATCATCTTTTTCGTTTTGTTGGTAATTGTCGGTATAATTTTCGTAAAAGTTGCAGGAGGAGATGTTGATAACACTAAAAGAGGCGCTTAATCTGCCAAAAGAGGAGCTCGCAGAGCTCAAAAAGGATATCGCTGCCAAGGCCGAAGCCAAAAAAGAACTCAACGCCTACATCGCGATGGATGAAAGCGGCGAGGGCGTGCCGATAGCCATCAAGGACAATATCCAGGTAGACGGCTGGGAAGTGACCTGTGCCAGTAAGATACTCCAAGGCTACGTGGCTCCCTACGATGCTACGGTGATCACCAAACTCCGCGCCGCCGGTCTCGCACCCTACGGGCGCACCAATATGGATGAGTTTGCTATGGGAAGCACTACCGAGAGCAGCTACTATGGCAAAACCCTCAACCCCCACGACCCAAACCGTGTGCCGGGTGGCAGTAGCGGCGGGAGTGCGGCGGCGGTGGCTGCCGGTATCGCCATCGCAGCACTCGGCAGCGATACGGGAGGCTCTATCCGCCAGCCCGCGGCCTTTTGTGGGATAGTGGGGATGAAACCTACCTATGGGAGAGTGAGCCGCTATGGCCTTGCAGCGTATGGAAGTAGCCTCGATCAGATAGGTCCGATGACCCAAAACGTCGAAGATGCGGCGATACTCTACAATATCATCGCCGGCTTCGATCCAAAAGATAGTACCAGCGCGCAAAAAGAGCACACTCCCATCACACCCGATCCCGATCGCAAACTCACCATCGGTATCGTGCCAAACTACATCAAAGATGCCAGCGCGGCTGTGCAAAAAGCCTACGACAAAGCGATCGCGGCGCTCAAGGCTGCAGGCCACGAAATCGTAGAAGTGGAGCTTATGGATGCCAAGTACGATATCGCCGCCTACTACATCACGGCGATGGCGGAAGCCAGCACGAACCTGAGCCGCTATGACGGCGTGCGTTACGGGCGCAGAGTGGAAGCCGGAGGACTGAAGGATATGTATAGAGCTACGCGCAGCGAAGGTTTTGGCGAGGAGGTCAAACGCCGCATCCTTCTTGGAACGTTTGTGCTCAGTAGCGGCTACTACGATGCCTACTACATCAAAGCGCAGCGTGCGCGCCACGTGATCAAAGAGGAGTATGCCAAGGTCTTCGAAAAGGTCGATCTCATACTCTCACCCGTCGCACCCGACGTGGCCTATGAGTTTGGCGCGATGAAGACGCCTTTGGAGATGTATCTGAGTGACGTTTACACTATCGGGGTGAACCTCGCGGGCCTGCCGGCTATTAGCCTGCCTGTGGATGAGCATAACGGATTGCCGGTGGGATTGCAGTTTATCGGCAAGGCTTTCGACGAGCAGACGGTGTTCGATGGAGCGAGCAGTTTAGAAAGAGCAGTGAAGGGGTAAGTATGAGAATTCGAAAACGTGCTTTGACGTTTGAAGATGTGTTGTTGGTGCCCAAGCATTCGACCGTGCTTCCAAAAGAGGTGGATATCACTACGCGCCTGACGCGCAACGTCCCCCTCAATATCCCTCTCGTTTCGGCCGCGATGGATACGGTCACGGAACACAGAGCGGCCATCGCTATGGCGAGGCTCGGAGGGATAGGAATCATCCATAAAAATATGGATATCGAAAGCCAGGTCCAAGAGATTAAACGGGTCAAAAAGAGCGAGAGCGGCATCATCATCGATCCTATCTACGTCCATCCCGATGCTACGCTAGCAGAGGCCGAGCGCTTGATGAGCGAGTATAAAATCAGCGGCGTGCCGGTGGTGGATGAGAATATGAAGTTGCTTGGGATTCTTACCAACCGCGACATGCGCTTCGAAAAAGATTTTTCTAAGCGCGTAAGCGAAGTGATGACCAAGATGCCGCTGGTTACCGCCAAGCCCGGCATCACCCTCGAAGAGGCTGCGGAGCGTATGAACGAGCATAAAATCGAAAAGCTTCCCATCATCGACGAAGAGGGGCGCCTCAAGGGACTCGTGACGATCAAAGATATCAAGAAAAAGATCGAATATCCTAGCGCCAATAAAGACGAATACGGCAGACTCCGCGTGGGTGCGGCGATAGGCGTCAATCAGCTCGATCGTGCGCGAGCCCTCGTGGAAGCCGGTGTGGATGTACTGGTGCTCGACTCTGCTCACGGCCACTCCCAAGGCATCATCGACACCCTCAAGCGCATCAAAGACGAGCTCGATATCGATGTGATAGCCGGCAACGTCGCCACCGCAGAAGCTACCGAAGATCTCATCAAAGCGGGAGCGGATGCCGTGAAGGTGGGAATAGGGCCAGGCAGCATCTGTACCACGCGCATCGTAGCAGGTGTGGGTGTACCCCAAATCAGTGCCATCGACGAGTGTGCGGCCGTAGCGAGAGAGTACGACGTGCCTATCATCGCAGATGGAGGTATCAAGTATTCCGGCGACGTGGCAAAGGCGCTAGCCGTGGGTGCCAGCAGCGTCATGATAGGAAGCCTGCTTGCAGGGACCGAAGAGAGCCCCGGCGAAGTGATCATGTACCAAGGCCGCCAATACAAAACCTATCGCGGTATGGGAAGTATCGGCGCTATGACAAAAGGCAGCACCGACCGCTACTTCC
>WGBB01000016.1 GCA_015494505.1 Nitratiruptor sp.
TGTACACCTTCGATTTTGGCAACGCCAAAACACTGCACAACTATCACGTTATGCTCGCAGACTACGCTCAAACCGATCACAATCATGTGATATTCGGCTACGAAGAGGCGAAACTGGGCAATACCTTCCATATCGAAAACAGGGGCAAAGAGTCCAAAACTTCGCAAATTTCGCGCAACATCCTCAAAGACAAGGCTCGCGGTATCTTCGATGGGCTTTTGATAGTCAAAAACCCTGCCAAATATAGCGCCATCTATCAAGACTCTAAAACAATTCTCCTCAACGACGGCGCATATATGATCAGCAAACCGCAGATGGAGATCTATACAGAATACATCAGCGAAGCGACACACGGCTCTACCACGGGACATCTCGATGAAGAGGCGCTCTTTTATCTGCGCCAACGCGGCATCGCCGAGAGCCTCGCAAAAGAGATGCTGGTGCTTAGCTTCCTCGAAGAGGTATTCGATAAATTGGGTGACGAAAAAGTCAAAGAGGAGTTTATAAAACTCTATGAGGAGCGACAATGAATCTCGAAGAAAAAGAGATAGAGGTCGATAACGGTCCCATAACCGATATCGAAGACCACAACAAAAAATACGGCACACCCGAAGAGATAAAAAAAGAGATCATCAAGTATCTCAAAACCATCTACGACCCCGAAATACCGGTCAATATCTATGACCTGGGGCTCATTTACGACATCAAGCTCGAGCGCCGTGAAGACGGCTACAAGGCCATCATCACCATGACGCTTACTAGCGTGGTGTGTCCGGTGGGTGAGAGCATCGTCGATATGGTCAAAAACATCGCCAATAAAATCGACGGACTTGCCGAAGTGGAAGTGAACCTCGTCTTCGATCCGCCTTGGGATCGCAGCAAGATGAGCGACGAGGCGAAGCTGGTTTTGGGGATGATGTAGCCTTCGGGCTACTGCCTATAAGAGAGCTTGTTTTTCTTGATAGCTTCGATAACTTTTTGAATACGTTTCATCTTTTTCTCCTCCTCTTCTATGCTGTTACGCATCTCCAGGTCAAATTCCGAAAGCTTTTTATCCAAATAGTTTGTGTTAAAGTGAGCTTTTTGAAAATCCTCATCCTCCACGATAGCTCTGTGGAGCGGAATATTCGTCGCAATACCCTCTATGTAAAACTCATCCAAAGCACGTTTCGCTTTTTTGACCGCTCCTTCCCAATCGAGCGACCAAACTATGAGCTTCGCAATCAAAGAGTCGTAATAAGGTAGCACTTTGTAACCGGTGTAAAGCAATGAATCCATTCGCACTCCCGGTCCACCGGGTGCCATATAACGTGTTACACTACCACTCGTGGGGAAAAAGTTTTTACGTGGGTCTTCTGCATTGATACGAAATTCGATGGCATATCCTCTCAAGGAGAGTTCTTCTTGTAAAAACCGTAACTTGTCTCCACCTGCAATCTCTATCATACGCTGTACTATATCTATCCCACTGATAATTTCTGTTACGGGATGCTCCACCTGTATACGTGTATTCATCTCGATAAAATATATGTCATCATTTTCATCGATGAGGAACTCTATCGTCCCGACACTCTCATATCCCAAACGAAACATGGCTTTTGTAGCGATGCGATAAAGCTCCTTGCGCACCTCTTGGGAGAGATTTGGTGAAGGTGCTATCTCTATCACTTTTTGGTGACGTCTTTGGATGGAGCAGTCACGCTCTCCTAAATGCACCACATTCCCGTATTTGTCGGCAATAATTTGCACTTCTATGTGACGTGGATTCTTTACATATTTTTCTACGAACATCTCTTTTTTGCCGAAAAACTTCATAGACTCATTTTGTGCCGCTTCAAAAAGCGCTTCGAATTCTTCATCACTCTCTACGATTCGCATCCCGCGACCACCGCCGCCAAATGCTGCTTTGATAATGACCGGATAGCCTATTTCTCTCGCGATTCTATGGGCCTTCTTTTTATCGCGTAAAGGCTTTTGTGACCCTTCAATTACAGGTACACCGATACTTTTCATAGCCTCTTTAGAAGCTATCTTGTCCCCAAAAAGCGCTATATGTTCAGGTTTTGGACCTATGAAAATAAGACCGTTTTCTTCACATGCTTTAGCAAACTCCGCACTTTCACTTAAAAACCCATACCCAGGATGTATCGCCTCGCACTCAGCTTTCTTGGCCAAAGATATAATCTTGTCAATATCTAAATATACGCGCAGCGGATCACCAAGAAGCGGATACGCTTCATCAGCTTTGCGCACCCATATTCCCTCCACATCTGCTTCGCTAAATATGGCGACACTACGTATTCCCAACTCTTTGCAGGCTCGTATGATACGCAGGGCTATCTCTCCGCGGCTTGCGATAAGAATCTTTTTTATCCGCATGACAACCTCCTTTTTTGCAATTGTATGCAAAAAAGCAAGCTAATGCTTTTCAAAAATCGACTTTTTATTTTCTCTTTCTTTTCAAAATAGTTGTCAATTATTGATATAATTTTTGTTATGAAAAAATCTACTCTCCAAAAGCACACAAAACTGGCTAACGACGTCATGTTTTATATCTATACGCATCTTGATTCAATTGTTGATACAAAAGATATCAGCGAAATCTTCCAAGTTGATAGATTCTATTTACAAAGAGTATTCAAAGAAGTGTTTGGAGAGACTCTGTATAGTACTTTACGCTCTATCCGACTCCAAAAGGCTGCTCATCTTCTCATAACGAATCCTCATACCACAATTTCTGAAATAGTAAGAATGTGCGGCTATACATCACATTCCTCTTTTATAAAAGCTTTTTCACAACGCTTCGGAATGAGCCCACAAGAGTGGCGAAGAGGCGGATTCACATCTTATGCCAAAAACATCGCAGATGGCCATTATGATAGGAAGTTGGCAAAACAGTTTGCACAGTTAGAACCCAGAATCGTGAAAATGGCTCCCATAAATGCTTATTATATAAGGCACAAAGGTATAACACCCTCTCTCAAACAAGTTTGGCAAAAGATCTTAGCATGGATTTATGCCAACGACATTCAAAAATACAAACTCTTAGCTTTACTTCACGACAATCCCGCCTTCACACCTTTGCAAGAGTGTCGCTATGTTGCATGTGTAGAGGTTTTAGAAGAAAAACAGATACGTGATACAGTACCTAAGTTCCAGATCTCCGGAGGCTTGTATGCAAGATTCGATCTACAATGCAAAAGCAATGAGTTATGGCAATTTTTTCAATGGTTCTATTTGGAATGGCTTCCACGTAGCGGCTATGAAACTACTGTCAAACCCTCTTATATCGTGTATGAAAAAAACGACTACATAGACGAGACCAACGAAGTCCAGGTCCAAATCTATCTCTCTTTAACTCTTTAACGATAGCACTTTATCTGTGCAGTATAGCCCTTCTCGGTTTTTTGCTTAGAAAGAATCTTATAACCTTTAAATCCACAGATATGATCTGCTTTGACTTCACACAGATCGAAATTTCTCCCGCATGTAACCGTGGCACTCTTTGCCTCTTTGGGAAAAAGCTTGGGATTGAGACGCCCCATGCGACAGCCGCTAAAAAGGATCGCCGCAAGAGCGATAAGGCCTATCCATCTCATTTCTTCACCTCACAAAACGCCATCTCTTCGGCTCTTTTGAGCAGCTCTTTGGCGCCGTTTTCTATCATCGATGCGGCCAGTTCTCGGCCCAGCTCTTTGTAGTTTTCTTTTGAGCCGAAAATCTTGTCCTTGAGCAGTTCGCTGCCGTCCGGCAGGCCCACTACGGCTTTGGTGACGATGTCTCCGTTGTCCAGCACCTGGGCGCGCACGCCGATAGGCACCTGGCACCCACCCTCCAAAGCCTCCACAAAATCGCGCTCGATGGTGGTCTCTATGCGTGCTTTTTCATCTTCGAGCTGCTGTACGATATCCAAAACCTTAGGCACGCACTCGATGCCCAAAGCAGCCTGTCCCATAGCAGGGATGAGGAGATTTTCGTCGATTTTTTGCACATAGCGTACGCTATCAAGTAGTCCCAATCGCTTCAATCCCGCATATGCCAAGATAATAGCGTCGAACTCGCCGTTTTTGAGCTTGTTGATGCGGGTATCTACGTTACCGCGTAGGTCTTTGATAACGAGGTCTGGACGATAGTGCAGCAGCTGCATGCGGCGGCGCAGACTTGTAGTACCCACCACGGCATTTGCAGGCAGATCCTCGATAGAAGCGTACTTCTCGCTTAGAAATGCATCATTGGTAATTTCACGTTTCGTGATGGCCCCCAGCACCAAACCTTCAGGCAGTTCTGTCGGGACATCCTTGAGACTATGCACCGCCAGCTGCGCATCACCTCTGAGCATCGCATCTTCGAGCTCTTTGGTAAAGAGCCCTTTGCCACCGATGAGGGCTAGTGGGGTATCGAGGATTTTGTCCCCTTTGGTCTTAAAGATTTGAAGCTCCACTTCATGTCCCAGCTCTTCGAGGCGCTCTTTTATATGATTGGACTGCCAAAGCGCTAGCTTACTACCACGTGTCGCGATTACGAGTCTCATCGTTCACTCTTTGGGAGATACTCTTTATACTTTTCGCGTTTGCGATCGAATCTGCCATCTACGAAGACCGCCGGTGTACCGTGAACGAGAAGCTTTTCGGCCAGCTCCTCGTCATGATGGAGCTCTGAAAGAATATCGGGGCTGTTTATCTGCTCTTTTGTCAGCTTGATGCCTAACTTCTTATGAAGCTCCTCCAAAACTTTCGCTTCATTCTTCTGGCTCGGGTCAAATGGGGTTTTATAAATCTTTTCAATGGCACTCTTTTGACCGTGCTTTTTGAGATAGATAATTGCTTTTGCTAAAGGCACGGAAGCAGGATGGATAGTACGGATAGGAAGGTGGTAGTAATAGAGCGCGAAGGTATCGGGATGTTTTTTAGCTGCTTCAAAGAGCTTTGGCACTACTTCGCGGCAAAACGGACACAAAGGATCGCTAAAGACAGCGATTTTGTGTTTGGCGTTTTTGTGGCCGAAAATGAGATGTTCGTCGTCGTAGTAACTATCTTTGAAATTGAGCACGATGCGGCGTTTGAGGCTGCCGTTTGTCTTGATATCCACAAGGTCGGGAGCTACGTAGCGATCTTTGACAAAAAGGATATCGCTTTGGGTGATGTTGCGCTCTTGGTTCTTCTTCTTAAGACCCAGTTTGAACTCCACCGCATAGGCCGTCCATCCGGCGGGGCGATCGAGGGGCACTTTATCCAATATTTTCACTTCATACACCGTTAGGCCTGGATTTGCTCCCAAGCCTCGCTTGACGAAATTGATTACATCTTTATCCATCTTATTCATCGGAGCCGCTGCAAGGGCCACGGCACCCAAAGTACTAACGCTCAATAATCTCAACATCGATAACATCTTCATCCTCCGGACTTCTTTTTGATTTGAGTTTGAAAATTTTGCGAGCAATAAATTTCGAAAAAACGCCAAATTGGAGCAATATTCCCAAAATATCTGTAAAAAAACCGGGAATTATGAGCAATATCGCGCCTACGAGAGTGTAGAGGTTCATACTCTCGAACTCTTCGACGCTTATTTCTCCGCTCGCAAGAGCCTGCATCGTAGCCATCATCTGGATATGCATATTTTTTATAATCCACAATCCATACAGGGCCGTGGCGATGATCTCCAAAAATGTCCACAAAGGCCCTATAGCCGATGCAATCTTCACACTTACAAAGGTCTCTATAAAAAGATAGAGCAAAAAGTAGAGCATAGGCGCCTTTTTCTTTTTAGTATAGCACTTTTAGGCTAACAGCTTTTGGATAAACTCTACTGCCTCATCTATCGCGACGCGATGCTTTTGCAATCCTTTGCGCTCTACTATCTCCACTTCGCCCTCTTGCAATGCTTTCCCCACAATGACGGCATAGGGAAAACCGATTAGCTCGAAATCTTTGATTTTAGGACCGAAGCGGTCGGCTCTATCATCAAGTATCACTTCGATGCCGGCTTCTTGGAGCTTGGCATAGAGCTCTTCGCCTACGCGCGCTTGCTCTTCATCTTTGATGTTGGAAATGATGATATCCACCATGTAGGGCGCTATCGCTTTGGGCCATATGCATCCACGCTCATCATGGTTTTGCTCGATTGCAGCCGCTACGAGCCGGCTCACGCCGATGCCGTAAGTTCCCATGACAAAAGGCTTGGCCTTGCCGTCTCTATCGAGAAACGTGGCGTTCATCGCTGCACTGTAGCGAGTACCGAGCTGAAAAATGTGCCCCACTTCGATGCCTTTGGTGAGTTTGAGCACGGCACCGCATTTGGGACAAAGATCGCCTTCACGCACTTGCGCGATATCGGCAAAGAGCGCCTCGTCGAAATGGCTTAGGTCCGCTCCGATGAGATGGTAGTCCTTGCGGTTGCCTCCGCAGATGAGCCCTTTGGCACCTTGGAGCTCCTTATCGAGCACGATACGGCACTCCTGCTCATACGGAGCGATAAATCCCGGCACGATACCTGCCTTTTCGAGCTCCTCTTCGCTCACATCCACGAGCTCGTTGGCGCCTACGGCGTTTTGGGCTTTGACCTCTTGGAGTTCGTCGCTGCCGCGCAGGAAAAAGATAACAATCTCTTCTGCGTCGTCGAAAATCGCTTTTTTGGCAACGGCTTTGACGAAATAGTAGGGATGGACTTTGAAAAAGTCGCTAAGCTCCTCAATCGAGGTAAGTCCCGGTGTGTAGAAGGGCTCGAAATTGCTAAACTCGGGAGCTTCTGCGGGAGGTTCGGGACTCTTGCGGGTGGCTGCCTCCACGTTTGCGGCATAGTCGCACTCGCTACATACTGCAATGGTATCCTCGCCGCTCGTGGCAAGCACCATAAACTCTTTGCTCGCACTCCCCCCAATCGCTCCTACATCCGCTTCCACGGCACGAAACTCGAGTCCTAGTCGCATAAATATCTTTTTATAGGTCTCCTCCATGAGGGCATATTCGCGACGCATATCCTCTTCATCTGCATGGAAGGAGTAGCCGTCTTTCATTAAAAATTCGCGCCCTCTCAGAAGCCCGAATCTCGGTCTTGCTTCGTCGCGAAACTTGAGGTTGATTTGGTAGAGATTGAGCGGAAGCTGCTTGTAGCTTTTGACGCGCCCTCGCACCAGATCCACCATCATCTCTTCGTGCGTAGGCCCCAGCACGAAACAGTTTTCCTTGCGGTCTTTGAAACGAAGAAGCTCTTTGCCGTATTTGCCAAAACGTCCACTCTCCTCCCAAAGTTCACAAGGTGTGACGAATCCTAGCTGTACCTCTTGGCATCCTGCTTTGTCGAGCTCCTCTTTGACGATTGCACGGACCTTATCTAGCACGCGCTTGCCCAGAGGCAAAAAGTTGTAGATACCGCTGGCCACTTGCGAGATAAATCCCCCGCGCACGAGATAGATATGGCTCGGAAGCACGGCATCTTTGGGCGCTTCTTTGGTCGTAGGGATGAAAGCTTTGGAAAATCTCACCTATTCACTCCTTAGATTCATGAAATATTCACACTTGTAGCGATTGAGCCCCACCTCCTCCTCTATTTCGAAAAAGTATTTGATCGCTTCTACGATAGTATCGGCACTGGGCTCTTCGGCGATCGCCTTGAGACGTTTGGTGGGAGCATGTAAGAAGCGATTAAAGGCGTTGTGCAAAAGCTTTTCGACGTTTTTTGCCTTCGTCTGGTCTATGTAGCCCTTCTTGAGCGCTTTTTGGAGTTCTGCCAGGGCAGCCTCCTTGGCCTGCTGGCGGATCTCTTTGATGATGGGATCGATCTCGAGAGTCTGCAGCCAGGTGAAAAACTCTTTAACGTAGTGTCCGACTATCTTGTAGGCTTGTCGCGCTTGCTCCTCTCGAAAGGCCATATTTTTTTCTACGATCTCCTTGAGATCGTCTACTGCATACACGGTGATATTGGGATCACTCATATCTTCGATATCGCGCGGTATCGCCATATCGAACCAAAGGCGATGAAAACTTTTTTGCTCCACCATCCCTCGTGTTATGACAGGCTCTTGGCTGGAAGTGGCGCTAAAGAGCAGTCTGTAGCTATTGATAAGTTTTGGGAGGTTTTGGGTGGTTTCGACACGAATATCGGCATCGATTTCGGCGGCTATTTGTCGGGTTTTCTCTTCGTTACGCCCGACGAGAATGACGTTGCAGCCGTGGCTTCGCAGATGCTTGCAAGCCAGCTGTCCCATCTCACCGGCACCCACCACGATGGCAGTATATCCTCCTAGCTCTCCTAGCTTCTCTTCGGCCATGTTCACTGCAGCACTGGCCACTGAAACGGGGTTTTTGGAGATTTCGGTGGAGCTTCGCACCTCCTTTGCACATTTGAAGGTGTAGTGCATCACGCGGCCAAGTTTTTGGCCGCACCACCCTTTTTCGTAGGCCTCTTTATAGGCATCTTTGAGCTGTCCTGCAATTTGCGTCTCACCCACTACGAGACTGTCTAGACCACTTGCGACACTGAAGATATGGTGCACCGCGCCGTTGTCTTCATACACATCGGCTCTTCCCTCCAGCTCTTCTGCGCTGATACCCGACATTTCGCTGAGAGTCTCTAAGATTGCTTCGGTGGCTGAAAAGACATCCTTGGCACTGGCGATGATTTCGACGCGATTGCATGTAGAAAGAATTATCACTTCGTTGATAGAATCGCGTCCAAGGATTCGTTTCGCAGCCTCTTCGCGCTTGGGCTCTTCTGAAAGTGCTAGACGCTCACGCGTCACGATGTCGGAGTTTTTATGCGAAAAGCTCACTACAAGATAGTGCATCAATAGGTCCTCTCTATGAGTGCATGCATGATAGCACGAAGTTTTTCGTCGCTTTCATCCAAACACTCCAACGCTTCTTCCCCTAGCTCTCTGGCTCGCTGCTTGGCAGCTTCCAGTGCACCCGTGCTTGCAAAGCGCTCTTGGAGCCACGCACGCTCATCGGCATCCAATTCTTTTTTGAAAAGTCCCAAAAGCCGCTCTTTTCCCGCGCTGTCAAGTGCGTTATAGAGATAGATGTAGGGTAGCGTCGTCTTGCCTTCACGAAAATCGGCGAAAGCCGGTTTGCCAAGCTGTGCTTCATCCTGCGTGATATCGAGTATATCGTCTACTATCTGAAACGCCAGTCCCAAGTTTTTGCCGTAGAGTCCGTAACGTTCGCTATCCAGACCTGCGAGTATCGCTGCGCTCTTGGCGCTCGCTTCGATAAGCGAAGCGGTCTTTTTGTAAATCATATCAAAATAGCTCGCTTCATCTGCGTTGAAACTCTTGGCAAGTTCCACATCTTTTAGCTCTCCCAAACTCAAAAGCGCTACGGCGTAGGAGATCGTACGAGCGATAGCAGGCTCGAAGGAGCTGAGCTCATAAAAGGCCTTGGAATAGAGTATATCGCCAAGCATGATGGCGGTCTTGTTGCCAAAGCGCGCATTGATAGAAGGTTTGCCGCGGCGAAGATCGGCATCATCGATCACATCGTCATGCAAAAGGCTCGCAGCATGAATCATCTCCACCACGGCCGCAAGAATCGGTGCTCTCTCATCCTTGGCAATCTGCAATATCAGCTTGCTGCGCAGCATCTTGCCGCTAGGAATCGCCAAAAAGAGCTTCGCTACTTGCTCATCTTCCAAATCTTGTATGAAACGCTCGATATGCTCTTGGACTTTTTGCAGCATGCTACTCGCTTTGGCTTAGAATCTGCCCCATATATTCGATATAGAGCGAATTAACCTTGTTTTCAAGCTGTGCTCTCTTTTCTTCATCATAGAGCACTCTTTTTACCTCCTCTTCCACATCCAGACCGCACTTTTGCTCTATCACAAGCTCCAAAGCGGCCATCCATTCCACCATCTTTTCTATTTCACCTTCCACCACGTTGCGGTTGGCATGAAAGATGATGTCAAAAAATCTACTCTTTGGCGTTCCTCCCAAAATCTCATCGTCTTCGAAATACATGCTCCCCTCCTTTTGATTGATAAAAGTATAGCAAAGATTTGCCGCCACCACCCTGTGATACGGCAAAAAGCAGAGGCACCACCAAAAGATTTATCACCGTCGCCCATGCGATTCCAAAACCCAAAGTCACCGCCATCGGCTGCAGGATGAGACTTTGGCCGCTGGCGAAAAACATCAGTGTCGAAAGCCCCAGTATCGTAGTGATGGATGTCAGAAGTATCGGACGTACTCGAAGCTTCGCTCGCTCGATAATGCACGCATCGCTCTTGCAACCTTTTATAAAATCGAGCATAATCAGACCGTCGTTGACCACCACACCGGCAAGCCCCACAAGCCCCAAAAGCCCCGGCATCGTAAGATTGAGACCCATAAGTTTATTACCCACGAGCACGCCAAAAAGCGAAAGCGGAATGACGCTGAGGACTATGAGCGAATAGAGCACCGAATTAAACATCCAAACAAGTGCCGCGAAAATCAAAAATATCGCTATGATAAAAGCTCGCATAATCTCACGCTGCAGCTTTTCGTTCTCTTTTTGCTCCCCTTTGATTTTGACGCCGATGCCCATCTTTTTTATCTTTTCTAACACCGGTGCAATACGATCGTAAAAGTCCGCTGAAGTGATTTTGGGTTTTTCCAGTGAAGCGTAAACGGTTCGGATTTTCTGGCCGTTCTCTTTGATAATGTCGTTGAAGTGCTCGATCTGTACCATCCGAGCGATGTCGCGCAAAGCCACTTTCTTGGTGCTGCCGGGTACGTCTACGGTAAGATCGAAAAGTTTTTGGACACTATCTTTTTTGGCGCGTTTGAGTTTTATATACACAAGCTCGCCTCCTCGAAACATCTTGGCTACTTCCGCTTCGAGATAGAGCGAGCGTAAAAACTGAGCCAGATAGCCTTCGGTAATTCCTAACCTATCGGCATAGTCGTTCAGTATGAGTTTGAGTTCCTTTTCTCCCTCTTTCGCATCGTCTGTGATGTTGTAGACCCCGTCTATTTTTCGCATCGCTTTTTCGAGAAGCGCTATCGCTCTTTTGACCTTGTCGGTATCCTCATACACCAGTGATATCTCTATATCGCTTTTGACGATGCCCGCTTGTGGGACGATTACGTTGAGCTCTTCTATCTCACCTTTTTTGTATTTGCCCAAGAGCTTTTTGAGCTCCATAGCCACATCTTTTGCCGAACGCGAACGCAGCATGTCCGAATCGTCATACTCGACGCTAAAAAGAGGCGTGATGAAGCGATCCACGAAGTTTTGCGGCTTGAGTTCGTGGAGATTGACGAAGATGTGAAAAAGGTTGTCTCCCAGTTGCGCATTGTTTTTGGCATCGAGTTTCATCCCCACGATGGTGGTAACGGAGCTCACCTCATCTTTTTTGATATTTTTTAGTATCGACTTTTCTATCGGAGCTACCAGTTTTTCGGTATCGTGGATGTCGTTGTCCACTTTGACACGGCCTGTGATGTAAATCTGCGTAGTATCGAAGCTTGGAAAGAGCTGAAATTTGGTCTGTTTCAGTAGCATTCCTGTCCCGATAAGTATGGAACCTACCACGAGAACTAAAGAGAGTTTTTTGTGGCGCATGAGTTTTGCCAGAATCTTCTCATACCAGCCACCCAAGCGTACCCAGAGTGTGCTTGCGTTTCCGGCTTTCTGTGAAACTTTGAGGATATCTTTGGCATGGAGAGGCAAAAAGTAGAAGGCCTCAAAGAGGGAGCTAAGAAGCAGTATCGAGATGATGATGGGAAGGATGCGAATAAATTTTCCCATCTCGCCGCTTAAAATAATGAGCGGCAAAAAGGCGAATATCGTAGTTGCCGTAGCAGTCAGAACTGCCGGAAACATCTCCAATGAACCGTTTATGGCCGCTGTTTTGGGATCGTCTCCGTTTTCGAGATGGCGATAGATGTTTTCAGCTACCACGATAGCTTCATCCACCAGCATCCCCAATGCAATCAAAGCTCCAAAGAGGCTCAGCATATTGAGGCTATAGCCCAAAAACTCCAAAGATATAAGCCCTATCATGAAGCTAACGGGTATTCCCATACCTACAACGACTGCGATACGCCAGTTGACGGTAAGCAGCAAAGCGCTAAAGACCAGAATCAAACCGAAAAAGAGATTTGAAGTAACGGTATTGAGACGGTTACGTATCCAGATGGAGGTATCGGTATAGACTTTGAAAGTAAATTTGGGATATCTCTTTCCAAACTCGGCAAGAATCTTCTTGATTTTTCGCACCAGCTCTATGGCGTTGCCTTTTTCTGTCTTGGTAATGTTGATGGAGACGTTTGGTTTGCCGTTAAAATGCGAGAGCGTATTGGGCTCGCTGAGTGTGAAGCGAATCGTGGCGATATCTCCCAGTCGCACATGCTTGCCGGCAATTGATAGAATCGTATCTTCTAGGGCTTTGCGGCTTTTGCGACCGTTTTGGGTGGTGAGAAAAAAGTGCATTCCCTTTTGTTTGATAGAGCCTACGGGAAAGATAGTGGAGATATTCGCTATCGCTTCAGCTACCTGTGCACTTGAAAGCCCGAGAGCATCGATGCGGTCTTTATCAAGTGCGATGACAAGCTCCTCTTCTTGCCAGCCTCGGATATCGATGTCGCTGAGATCCTTGATAGATGCGAGGCGGCTTTTGAGCTCATCCGCTACGGCGAGGAGTCTACGCTTATCCCCTTCATAGGCGATTGCCACGAGTGCCAAAGGAAAGCTCTTTTTGAGGATGGTCGCTACCGGTTCATCCATATCGGGCGGGAGATCTTTTTTGATTTTGGCTATTTTGTCTTTTACGTCATTGAGGACGATGAGATTGTTGCTGCCTTCCTTGATATCGGAGACGATAGTAAAGCGCCCGTTTTTGACGATGGCGTCGATATCATCGAGCCCTTGGACGTTTTTGAGCTCATCTTCGAGATTTTTGACCACCATATTGTCCAGCGTCTCCGCACTGGCTCCCGCATAGGCTCCACTGATGAGGATTTTATCGAGTATTACCGGAGGGAAGATTTCCTTGGGAACGTTTTTATAAGCAAAAATAGAAAGGATAAAAATGAGAAGCAAAAGCGTATGATTGAGTGCACTTTTGTTTATGGCAAACTCTAAAAACCTTCGCATCTCTCACCTAAAAGATCGTATCGAGGACTTGATTTTTGTAGCGCTCATATTCAAGTTTTTGTGTAAGAAGCCTGTTTTCTTCCTTCAAGATTTCGTAGTCGTCAAGAAGCTTGTTGATGGTACGGCTCTTGTAGTAGATCTGATTGGCCACGTAGATTTTAGGTACAAAAAGCAGTAGCGCCAAAAGCATCACAAGCACCACATAGATCAAATGACCGAGGCTCAGCTCGCTTCGCTGTTCAATCTCTTCAAAACTCTCAAGCAGTTCCCCTCGCTCGCTTTTTCTCATATATCTTCCCTTATTCGAAAGATTCTCAGTTTCGCGCTCCGTGCCCTGGGATTGCGCTCTAATTCCTCGATACTAGCCGTTATCGGCTTTTTGGTCACGATCACGCCAAGCGCCCTATCTCCACCGCACTCGCATCGCATCGCTTCAGGCGGACATATACATTTTTTCGACCACTTTTTGAAGCGATTCTTGACGATGCGGTCTTCAAGCGAATGAAAAGTTATTATCGCAATTGTAGCACCTTTAGGTGTATAAGTCTCCACCGCATCGAGCAGTGATTCGAGCTCACGCAGTTCCTGATTCACTTCGATACGGATTGCTTGCAAAAGTGTGGTGGCAGGATGAATCTTTTTTGTTTTGGGAAGCACTTGGGCCGCTATCTCGGCCAGCTCTTTGGCACTCGCTATAGGGCGATGGCGGACGATATGCTCGGCGACGCGTTTGGCATTGCGTATCTCGCCATACTCTCTTAACACTCTAGCAAGTTCTTCTGGGCCATACTCGTTAACCACCTCATATGCACTCAGCGGTGCATCTTTGTCCATCCTCATATCGAGCGTATCGCTTTGCAAACTAAAACCCCGCTCCTTCTTATCGAGCTGCAAAGAAGAGACTCCGATATCGGCAAGAATGCCAGCCACTGGCCTCTCGGCAAGAATCTGGGGCACCACCTCGCCGAAGCGCCCTTTGATGATCTGAACCTTCCCGCTATAGGATGCGAGACGCTTCGTGCTAAAATCGATGGCCTCTTGGTCACGGTCGATGCCGATGATGTCGATGTTTGGGTTGGATGCCAGGAGCGCTTCGGAGTGGCCGCCGTAGCCCAGAGTCGCATCAATAACGGTGCCTTTTACATTGCCAAAGGCTCGCACTACCTCATCTCGCAGCACCGGTATATGAGGAATCATAGGCTACTTACCACCTCATAGACGGTATCGATCATCGTATCGATCTGATCGAAATCGATCACATAGGGCGGCATGAAGTAGACTACGGGTCCGAGGGGACGGATGAAGACACCGCGCCTCAGGCACTCTTGGTTGATGCGAAGTCCTATGCGCATCTTCGGATCGTAGCCTTGTAGCTCCACGGCCGCTATCATACCCGTTTGGCGCACCTCTTTGACGTTGGGAAGCTCTTTGAATTTTTCCAACTTTTTTGCGATATAGTCGCTTTTGGTGCGGTTTTTTTCTATGACGTTTTCTTGCTCGAAAATATCGAGGGTGGCATTTGCGGCGGCACAAGCGAGAGCATTGCCCGTGTAGCTGTGGGAGTGCAGGAATGCCTTGAACTCGTTGTAGTCGCAGTAGAACATATTGTAGACTCTATCACTTGTTAGCACCACAGAAAGCGGCAAATAGCCGCCCGTAAGCCCTTTGGATAGGCACATAAAATCCGGCTTGATGCCTGCTTGCTCACAGGCAAACATCGTCCCCGTGCGCCCAAACCCCACGGCTATCTCGTCTGCGATGAAAAAGATATTGTGCGCTTCGCACAGCTCCTTGGCTCCGCGCAAGAAATCGGGCGAATACATATGCATGTAACCCGCACACTGCACCAAAGGCTCCACTATCAGCGCCGAAATTTTGCCCTCATACTTCGTAAAGAGCTCCTCCATCGCTGCAAGCGCAGCAGCCGTGGCTTCGGGGGAGCGGTCTTTGGGCACGGGGGTTTGGAGAGTTTGAATGAGTATCTCTTCGTATGTCTCTTTATAGAGCTCCACATCACCCACGGCCAGTGCTCCGAGAGTCTCCCCGTGATAGCTGTTGGTAAGCGAAACGAAATAGGGACGCACTTCGCCGGCGTTTTTGAAAAAGTGAAAAGCCATCTTCAAAGCCACTTCCACTGCGCTACTACCGTTGTCTGCATAGAAGCACTTCTGGAGTCCCGTAAGCGCACATAGCCGCTCACTAAGGCGCACTATCTGCTCATGGGTAAAGCCTGCGAATATCACATGTTCGAGGGTTTCGAGCTGCTCGGCTATTTTAGCGTTGATATAGTCGTTGGAGTGGCCAAAAAGATTGACCCACCAGCTGCTGATGCTGTCGATGTAGCGATTGTCCTCAAAGTCATAAAGATAGACCCCCTTGGCCCGTTTTATAGGAATAATAGGGATAGATTCATGGTCTTTCATCTGGGTACAGGGATGCCAGATATGCGCTAAATCACGCGCCATGAGAGTCGCATTGTCCATCGCTTCCCTTTATTGTCGATTAATTACTTTTTGATTACAATATCTGGCACTAATTATACAAAGGCAAGCTTATGATAACTTGGATGCAAAAACATAAAAAGTATCTTGTCATCACCATATGGATCAGTACCATCGCCTTCGTAGGTGCGGGTTTTGTGGGCTGGGGAGCTTACAAGTTCGGTGCCGCGGCGGATGCGATAGCGACCGTTGGAGATACGAAAGTTACGTACGAAGAGTATAACCGCAAGTATGCACGACTTTATGATTACTACAACAAAGTCCTCGGCGGCACACTCGATCAGGAAAAAGCCAAGCAGATGCAGCTTGACAAGGTCGCACTCAACCAACTCATCCAAGAAGCTCTGCTACTCAATTACGCGAAAGAACTCGGTCTTCAAGTGAGCGACAAAGAGGTAGCAGACTACATTGCAAATATGAAAGTTTTTTGGAAAAACGGAAAATTCGACACCGAGCTTTATAAAAAGATTTTGGCGCAAAACCGTATGCGCCCCAAAACTTTCGAAGAGAGCATCCGCAAAGAGCTGCTGCTCCAAAAATTGGCAAAAGCTTTCTCTCCCGTTCTCTATCCCGTAGAGTTTGACACGATAGCTGCTGCTTTGTATATGGGAGACAAGATAGAGTATAAAGCATTGAGCACCCAAGATATCAACGTCAGCGTCAGTGAGGCAGAGATTGAGAACTTTTATAAAAACCACAAAAAAGACTACATGGCACCGAAACGATTCAAACTCTCATACGTAACGATAGCTCCCAAAGATGCCAATTTCACACAATCCGAGCTTGAAGAATACTACAAAAAACATCGCCTCAAATATGTAGATGATAACGGCAAAATCATCTCTTTCGCAAAAGTCAAAGAGCGCGTCGCCAAAGACTTGGCTCTAAAAAAAAGCAAGAAAGAAGCGCTCAAAGCCTACATCGCCTTCAAAAAGGGAAAACTCCAGCCTGAAGGGTCCATCACCGTTACCCAAAACAACGCACTTCCTCCCAAAGTGGCACAAAAACTGGCCAAAGCCTCTCAAGGCACCGCCTTCAAACCGGCCATCCAAGATGGCAAGTACTATATCTATCGTCTCGAAGAGGTCATATTGCCCAAGCCTATGGAGCTAGCGCAGGTACATGAAAAAGTACAACGCGATGTGACAATGTCTAAAAAACGAAAAGCCCTCATGCAACTAGCCAAAGAGCGTCTCGAAAACTTCAAGGGCACCGTCACGCCGGACTACGTAACTCGTGAAGCATCGACAAAATCGCGCTACCTGCGAATGAAGCGGAGCTCTTTTTACGCCAGCTCTTTTTACAAACCGATCCCAAAGGAATCATAGCCGTAGATCAAAATAAAGTGGTCTTATACAAAATTTTGGATCAAAAGCTCGCAATGCAACGAAAAGTCGATAAAAATAGAGCGTTTATCACCGATAATGGGCTCAAGCTCAAACAGATGTTAATAGATCAAAACATGCTCAAAAAGCTCCAAAAAAGATATGCGATAACGATTTACAAAAAAGGACAGTAATTGCCTGCTTCAATCCTTGCGATAGACATCGGGTCGGTCAAAGTCTGCGCGGCAATAGCACAGCAAGATAGCAAAGGTCTACGCATCGCCGGTACCGGTATCGCTCGTGCCCAAGGCCTCAAAAAAGGCGTCATCACCAACATCGAACTGGCCTCAAAAGCTATCAAAGAGGCCTATGAGAGCGCTCACAGAATCGCCGGTACGTCCCCAAAAAAAGCGATCGTCTCACTCTCGGGAGCCTACGTCAAAAGCACCAACAGCAACGGCATCGTAAACATCCCTAACAAAGAGATATCCCTCGATGAGATAAACCGTGTGATGCAAACGGCCATCTATAATGCCAACATCCCTCACGAATACGAAATTGTCCATGCACTACCCTATAAATTCCGCGTCGACGACCAGGACTTCATAGAAGATCCTTTGGGGATGAATGCAGCCCGCCTCGAAGCGGATGTGCATATCATCACCGCCCACAAATCGAGCCTTTTTAACATCAAAAAAGCGATCAAGCAAGCAGGTATCGATGTAGATTGCGTAGTGCTTGGCGGGTATGCCTCTGCTATCGCCACACTCACACCCGAAGACAAGGAACTGGGCGCTTGCATTATCGATATGGGCGGCAGTACCTGCGACCTGGTGATACACTCTGGCAACTCCATCGTCTACAACGACTTTCTTGCCGTGGGCAGTATGCACATCACAAACGATCTCTCCATCGCCCTGCATACACCTTTGCAAACTGCAGAAGAGATTAAGGTGCAGTTTGGAGATCTCAGCGAACCTCGCAACGACTACATCGAAATCCCCATCATAGGTGATGAGGAGCAAACGCATCAGGTCTCACTGGAGATCGTCTACAACGTCATCCATGCCCGCGTGCAAGAGACACTCATGATTTTGGCCAACTCCATCGAAAAGAGCGGGCTCAAAGACCAACTTGGAGCAGGAGTGATCCTCACGGGCGGGATGACGAAACTCGGAGGCTTACGCGAGCTAGCCACTGCCACATTCGACAACATGCCGGTGCGCATAGCTCGCCCCAAAAAAATAGAAGGGCTCGACGAGAGCCTGCACGATCCCCAATTTAGCACACTTGTGGGACTCCTACTCTACGGTGCCGGTGAACATACCATGTACGAAATCGATTCCAACAGGCGCCTTCGCTATAAAAACGAAGAGCAATTTACCGATACTATGCTAGAAGAGGAGATCACACAGATTCCTCGCACCTCTTTCGAAGAGAGGGAGCCTGAAGAGCAAGAGAAGGCACCTGCCCTGGACGATCTGTCCAATATGGCGCACTTCGAAGAGCAAAAGAGCAGTTTTAAAGATATATTTACCAAATTCAAAAGCTGGCTGACGCAGCTTTTCTAATCACTCTAGGAAGGATCGACTATGGACGCTTTCAATATCGAAGAACACCAAACAATTACAGGCGCAAACATCAAAGCCGTCGGCGTCGGAGGTGGCGGCGGCAACATGATAGGACATATGATCGAACAAGGTATCGACGGTATAGAGCTCCTCGTGGCAAATACCGACTCGCAAGCCCTCGCCTCCTCCAAAGCCCATGTCAAAATCCAACTCGGCGAAAAGACCACACGAGGTCTGGGTGCAGGGATGAAGCCTGAAGTGGGTCGCCAGGCCGCCGAAGAGAGCTACGACTTTATCAAAGAACGTCTCGACGGTGCCGATATCGTCTTTATTTCTGCAGGAATGGGAGGCGGCACCGGTACGGGAGCCGCACCCGTTATCGCCCGCGCTGCCAAAGAGGTGGGCGCACTAACCATCTCCGTAGTGACCAAACCCTTTCGCTTCGAGGGGCGAAAACGTTCACGCCTTGCAGAAGAAGGTATCAACGAACTCAAAAAAGAGAGCGACTCCATAGTCGTCATCCCTAACGACAAACTTCTGGCCATCGTAGACAAAAAACTCGGTATCAAAGACAGCTTCAAAATCGTTGATGACGTATTGGCGCGTGCGGTGAGCGGTATTAGCGGCGTAATTCTCTCCTATGGACACAACGACATCAACCTTGACTTCGCAGACGTACAGACAGTCATGAGCCACCGCGGACTCGCACTCATGGGCGTAGGTGAAGCGATAGGCGAAAACAGCGCCTACGAAGCGATCAAAAGCGCTATAGAATCACCACTGCTCGATAACGTCTCCATCAACGGCGCACAAGGTGTGCTCGTGCATTTTACTATCCATCCCGACTACCCGCTCGTGGATATCGGCGAAGCGATGGATGTGGTCTATGAGAGCGCCGACGAGGATGCTCACGTGATTTTCGGTACCACTACCAACGAAAACATGGCACCTGACCAGGTCAAAATCACTCTCATCGCAACAGGGTTTGAAAAAGAGCGCGAGCAAGAACAGCCGGAAAAAATCGTCCGCCCCATCCAGACAAGCGTCAATATGAATACCATGAAAGTGGTAGGCGGCTCAGACGAGTTCGTGGACGAACTAGACAAACCCTCTTTTATGCGCCTCCAGCAAGACTGATCCCTAGCCCACCACCCTGATGGGCCCTTGGGATCTTCCCTCTAAAAACTGCTGCACATATTCATTGTCTGAATTTCTAAAATGCTCCGCATCCCCATACTCTACGATTTTACCGTCATATAAAAAGGCGAAGTAGTCCCCCGCTTTGAAACTTTCTTTGATATCGTGGCTGATGAGAATGGAGGTGACGCCAAGCTCCTTTTGCATACGTCGTATGAGCTGAGTGATAAGGTCGCTGGTTATAGGATCGAGACCGCTAGTGGGCTCATCGTATAGGATGATTTCTGGATCGAGCACGATGCTGCGAGCTAGTCCTACACGCTTGCGCATCCCGCCGCTTAGCTCATCCGGATAGAGTCCTAGCACCTCATCGGGCCGCAGTCCCACCATCACGAGGCGCTCACGCACCTTTTCTTCTATCTCCTTTTCGCTCATAGTTGTATGCTCGCGCAAGGGAAAAGAGACGTTTTCATAGACGTTCATACTATCAAAGAGCGCACCGCTTTGAAAGAGGTAGCCGATTTTCTTGCGCATACGAAAGACCGTCTCTTCATCGGCCTTTGCCATATCCACGTCTTCTACCCACACTTCGCCGCTATCGGGCTTGAGGAGGCGGACGATATGCTTGATGATAGTCGATTTCCCCCCACCTGAGAGTCCCAGTATCACCGTGGTCTTTCCACGCACTACATCGAGATTGACACCTTTGAGAACCTGCTTTTGCCCAAAACTCTTTTTAAGATTCTTAATACGAATGATATAGTCCACCCTCATCCTTTGCACTGCAAGTAGAGTCTTCGCCCAAGAAGCAAAACGAGCGAGAGCGCCAAAAGCTGAAAATCGAGCTCACTCGCTTTATGTATGGTTTGGAATGTGTCGCTCTGGGTCACGGCTGCTCCTAGGGCCTGCATCGCAATGATCTGTTTCGTATAGTATAGCGTAAACAAAAAGATCATCAGCACGGCCGTAGCTGCAGAAGGGAGGGTAATCTTGTCGCGTTTGAAGAGTTTGTAGTCATACGCTTCGCGCAGGATAATAATGACAGCCATCGCATTGAGAAAGTAATTGCTTTTAAGAAAGACTGCCGTCATCAACAGCCCCATCTGATAGTGGTCCAAAATCTTCGCCCCAAGATAACTATCGGCGTGAAAAATGACCGGTGCTACGATGATACCAAGTGTCAGCACCAATCCCAACGTAATGCCCAGAAGCATCAAATAGACAATATCGATCCACTTCATAACGTTTTTCATACTATTTCCTTACGATAAATCCTCGATCAAGACCTGCTAGGTCTTGGTAAAACTCCGGCTCGAGCCCTAATGAGCGCATAAATACTTGCATCGGAGCACGCTGGTCGTAGCCCATCTCACACGCTAGAAGCTTTGCATCCGAATCGGCAAAGATGGTGACGATACGGCGCAACACTTCATCCCCCTCTTCTCCCCCAAAGAGTGCGTTTTGTGGCTCATAGCGTACACTCTTTGGAAGCTTGTAGCCGCGCTTGATATAGGGAGGGTTGGAAACGATGGCGTCGATGGGCTCGGTGATGCCCTCGATATAGGAAGCGAGGCGAAACTCTATCTCCACTCCGTGCAAAGCGGCATTTTTTTTCGCAAGCTCTATAGCTTTGGGATTGATATCGGTGGCTATGATTTGCAAATCGGGCAGCAGCTTTTTAAGTATTATGGCGATGACGCCGCTACCGGTGCCTATCTCCGCTACGCGCTCAGTACCGCGAAGCTCTTTTGCCACCTTTTCTATGAGTATTTCCGTCTCGGGGCGCGGGATGAGTACACCGGGTGTTATATGAAACTCCTCGCCATAAAAGCTCACCTTACCGGTGAGATACTCCACAGGTTCGCCCTCGGCGCGCCTTCTTACGAGAGTGAAAAATGGCTCTGCTTCTATCATCACATCAGGATGTGCGTGCAGATAGATGCGCTCCTTGCCTAAGATGTGAGCGAGCAACATTTCAGCTTCCAATCGGGGGCGCTCCACGTCTCGGAGCATCTTCACAGCCTCTTGCAGCGCTTCATCGATTCTCATCCTCATCGATGGCCACACACCTTTCTTTGAGCGCCTCGCTCTGCTCGCTCTCCTCTTCAAATCCCAAAGCCTTGAGGCGTTCCAGTATCGGCGGATGGGAGTAGTAAAAGAAGATGTAGAGCGGATGCGAAAGGGGAAAATGGCTGTTTTCTTCCACCAGTTTCAATAGCGCGTTGCGCAGATTGGCCCTGCCTCCCAGCTCGCTGCCGTATCTATCTGCCGCGTATTCGTTACGGCGGCTGACGAAATTGACAAGCGGCATAAAAAAGAAGAAAAAGACGGGACTCAGCAGCAAAAACATCACTATCACGCTATAAGGAGCATGGGGGTCGATGCCTATCTTTTCATAGAGTGATGTAGGTAAATTAGCAAAGATATAAAAGAGCGCGAAGAACATCACGCCCATCATTACGATATTTTTGAGGATATCTCTATGCTTGTAGTGTCCCAGCTCGTGTCCCAGCACGGCGAGGAGTTCGTTTTTAGAGAGTTTATCCACGAGCGTGTCAAAAAGCACCACCCGCTTACTCTTGCCAAGCCCTCCGAAATAGGCATTGAGACGTGTGTCGCGTTTGGAGGAGTCCACTACGTAGACGCCGCTAGCT
>WGBB01000017.1 GCA_015494505.1 Nitratiruptor sp.
CCATCAGTCTGGCACATTTCAAATCACAAGTGGTAGAAAGCAGTCTGCATCATGGCAAAAAATCGTAAGATACTCCTCTTTGGCTTTGGACGCTACGGCGAACAGATAGCCAAAAACCTGGCTCTCGATGGCTACCACGTAGCGATCGCAGCGATAAACAAAGAGGATCTCAAAACCGCATCCAAAGACGGGTTCGAGGATCTCCACGTGGTGGATATCGAGGATGATATGCAACTGACGGATCTCGTGATGGACAACGGATATACCCACATCTTTTGTGCTTTTGATGATGAAGAGCTCAATATCTACCTCACCATTACCTTTAAAGCCCTCTTTCGCAATATCCACATTATCGCCATCTGCGAATCCAAAGAGACGGAGCGCAAGCTCAAGCTGGCTGGGGCAGATCGTGTTATAGACACGATGGTAGCTGCTGCCAACAGGCTCTACTATATCGTTGAAAAACCCGCCGTAGCGGAGGCGATCGACAAAATTCTCTTTAAGGATAAGTCGATAATATTTGAAGAGATAGAGGTTCCACAAGGCTCCTTTCTTGATGGTGTCAATCTCAAAGATATCGCCTTTTCGAAAAAGTACAAAGTGATTGTTATAGGACTTGTGGATAGGGAGCTTGGCAACAAGTTCATCTTCGTCACACGTGGTATCAACCACAAAATAGATGCCGGTGATGTACTGGTGGTGGTGGGCAAAAAAGAGGATGTGCAGAGCTTTAAAAATCTTTTGGGAGTACAGGGATGAAAATAGGAATCATCGGAGCGGGGCAGTGGGGGAGTGCGCTCGATTTTGCACTCTCGCAAAAAAACGAAGTGCTCATCACATCGCGCCACTATCACGATCTGCCTGGATTTACGACGCTCGAAAAGGTTTTGGAGTGTGAGTATCTGGTGCTTGTCTTGCCCGCTCAGGTAATACGTCCGTGGCTGGCCGAGCATCCCATATCGCGCGAGCACAAGGTGCTGCTCGCATCGAAGGGAATAGATATCGAAACGGGCAAATTTCTCAACCAAATCCTCGAAGAGTATCTGCCTTTAGAGCATCTTGCGTTTCTCTCAGGTCCATCCTTCGCTGCCGAAGTGCGCAAGGCTTTGCCCACGGCCGTGGTGGTGAGCAGCACCAATGCAGCTTTGGCCAAGCGCTATGCCGACGCTTTTCCCGATTTTATGAAAGCCTACACCAGTGACGATATCGTAGGTGCCGAGATAGCGGGCGCATATAAAAACGTCATAGCCATAGCCAGCGGGATATGCGACGGACTGGCTCTTGGCAACAATGCACGGGCCGCACTGCTCGCCAGAGGGCTCGTGGAGATGGACCGCTTCGGCAAGCACTTTGGTGCAAAAGATGAGACCTTTTTGGGGCTGAGCGGTGCCGGCGATCTCTTTTTGACTGCCAGCAGCAAGCTCTCGCGCAACTACCGCGTGGGCCTCGGCCTAGCACAGGGCAAATCGCTCAAAGATATCTTAGCGGATCTCGGTGAAGTGGCCGAGGGGGTCTATACGGCCAGAGCCGTATGCGATATCGCACGCAAAGAAAGCATCTACACTCCCATAGCCAACGAAGTGTTAGCGATCTTGGAAGGCAAGGATCCTAGGCAGAGTATTATAGATCTCTTGGAGCGTAAAGAATGATAGCAGCGATCGTAGAGCGGATAGAGAATCTCCCTCCCGTGCCCAATGTGGTGCACGAGTTGCAGGATATGTACTATATGGATAGCTACAACTCTACCGATATCGAAACGGTGATCAAAAAAGATCCCAACCTCGTGGCCAACATCCTTAAAATCGCCAATTCGCCTCTCTATGAGTTTTCTCGTGAGATTGTGGACATTCGCCAGGCTATCGTGATGTTCGGTCTGGAGCAGATTATAGAGTTTGCGCTGGCAAGTTTTGTGGAGGATATGGTCGATTTCGATCTCGGACTCTACGGAATCGATGCAATGCAGTTTCTCAAAATGGCTCAGAACAAATCGAAAGTGGTCACGGCGCTTGTGGAAAAGAGCAAAGAGCGTTTCGTGCTGAGCAATACGGCATTTTTGAGTGATGTCTCAAAAGTGATACTCTCCAACTACGCCAAAGAGCAGCGCATCGCTTTCGAAGTGGAAAAAGATATCTCCCTCAATGCCCTGGATGAGGTGGAAAGAGAGTATCTGGGCACCGATTCTATCGAAGTGGCTGCACTGATGTTCGAGAAGTGGAACTTCGACCAGAAGATGGTAGAGCTGTTGCAGCGCTTTAAGGAGCGTAGCGATGAAATCCAAGAGGCGCTCTATCTTGCTCGCCAGATAGTAGCCCTGGATGGGACGCTGCGCAAGGAGCGAGGCGAGGAGTCAGAGCTCGCTGCTAGACTCGTGCGTATTTGATTTTTGGGCGATGTGCTTGGCTATGGCATAGCCGTGATTGAGGGCGATGGCGATGGAGCCGCCCGTTTCGGTGACGATATCGCCGGCTGCGTAGAGGCCCGGCGTTTTGGTCTGGTAGTTTTCGTCCACCTCCACTTTTTTGCCTGTGAGTTCTATGCCACACTTTTTGAGAAACTCCGTCGGCGTAGTGCCGCCGATGGCGTAGATGATACGATCATACAC
>WGBB01000018.1 GCA_015494505.1 Nitratiruptor sp.
CAGATAGGTCTGGATCACCACCGCTTCGGCGCTGTCTGGATGCATCCTAGCATAGCGGTCGAGCTGTTTTTTGATCTCTTTATAGGCTTCTTCCGTCAGATAAGGTTTGATGGCATCCAGCTTTTTCTGATACTCCTCGATCTCTTCCTCTTTTTGGGTATCGACACCTAGCTCTTTTTGGATCTGCTTGAGCTGCTCTTTGAGGAAGTATTCGCGATTGGCCTGCTCGAGGCGGGAGTTGACCTTGCTTTTGATCTCTTTTTGGAGTTTGCTTTGCTCGATCTCTTCGCTCACGGCATCGATGAGGAGCATCAAGCGTTTTTCCACATCCTCTTCGATGAACATCTCGTAGGCACGCTCTTTTTTGAGCTTAAGCACCGAGCTCACGAGATCTGCGATACGGTTGGGCTCGTGGTTTTCCTCTATGGTGCGTACCAGGTCTTGCGGGAAAGAGCTGTTGACACTAGCAAGCGTGCGGATTTTTTCTCGCAGTACTTCCAAAAGGGCGTCGATTTTGATCTCGTTGTAGGGCTTGGACTCGATCACATCCACCACTGCCATGAGCGGCTTTTTGGATACCTCTTCGAGTATCTTGCCGCGCGCAAGCCCTTGAAAAAGGAGCTTGACGCGTCCATCGGGGAGGTTGACCTTGCGCATCACCGAGCCGATAACGCCGGCCGGATAGATGGCGTCGAAACTGCGCTCCCCTTCGTGTCCTTCTTTTGAAGGCACTACGAGGATGAGGCTGTTGTCTTGGAGCGCCTTCTCGGCCGCTACGATATTCGCTTCGTCGCTTATGAAAATAGGCGAAATCATAAAAGGGTACAGAAATATGTCGTCTTCCACCACGATAGGAAGTGTGGTAGGAAAAGCGCTATAATCACTTAGCTGCATGCTTCTCTCCTACCAGTTTATAATGTAGTCGTACCACGCTTTGGGCACATAGATTTCATCTTTGGACAGCCAGAAGTTTTCGATTTTTTTGCGGTATATGGCGGCGGCTTTTTCTTTGCCTCTTCTTTCATAGAGCTTGGCTATACTACTATCGAGGACGTATTGGGCTAGATAGAGTTTGGTCAGTATCGTATCCACTAGCGGCGTAAACTTGCTATTCGGGTAGCTGCGCTCATACGCAAGTGCCTCTTGGATAGTTTCGTGCAAAAGTTTTTGGTCGCGGTTGATACTCTTAAATCCCAAAAAGGATGCCTTGATTTTGAGATATTTTGCAAACTCCCTATCCTCGGCATCTGCGTAGCGCTTAATATATTCGTCGAGATAGTACTTGGCCATGAGATACTCTTCGGCATCCATGTGGGCCATAGCCATTATAAGAGTCGCTTCCTTTAAAAGCGGAGAAGCAAAGTGCTCGCTTTGAAGCGACGTGTAGTATTCGTCCGCTTTGTCGAGATTTTCGTTGCTCACGTAGTAAAGTACTTTTTGGTACCAGTATATGTCGCTTTTGTTGTATTCTGCGGCCTGTTTGCTCGCACAGCCCGCAAAAAACAGCAATACGATAGCAGCGACGGCAAGTAGCGTTCTTTTCATCCATCCTCTTTTACGAAATTTGCACAATTATAACAAATTTTGCTTGCCTATGATAAAATTGGCAAAAAGGTTGTAGCGATGCTAGCAATCATCGGTACCGGCAAAATGGCGGAAGCCCTCATCGAGGGACTCAAAAACGAATACTCCATCGAAGTAGCGGGACGCAATAGCACGAAACTAGAAGAGCTTTCACATAAGTACGGCGTCTCCACGGCAACACTCGACAGATACGACATTACAGACAAAATCGTCATCCTGTGCGTCAAACCATATGCCCTAGATGAAGTAGCTCACAAACTTACGGGACAAGCACAAGTGCTCATATCAATACTTGCAGGCACACCTATAATAAATCTCCAAAAAATCGCTGCTTCTTCTTATATCCGTGCCATGCCTAATATCGCTGCTCTAAAAAAAGCCTCCATGACGACGATAACAGGTAATAGCGATGCCAAAGAGATTGCAACGAAAATATTTCGCTCGATAGGTAGAATTTTGTGGGTAGAAACCGAAAAAGAGCTCGATATCGCCACGGCGATAGCGGGAAGCGGTCCTGCCTTTTTGGCACTGGTGGCAGAGGCGCTGGCTGACGGCGGTGTCTACTGTGGGTTACGACGTGACGCGGCTGTGGAGCTGGTGCGAGGGCTTTTTGCCGGCTATGCCGCTTTGGAAGAGATCCATCCGGCTGCCATCAAAGAGAGCGTCATGAGCCCGGGAGGCACTACCGCCGCCGGCATCAAAGCCCTGGAAGAAAAGGCCGCACGCGCCGCCTTTATCGATGCGATCGCCGCGGCTTATGAAAGGACGAAATGAGATTTTTACAACTAATTTTTTTAAGTTTCACAATAATCATAAACAGTCTTTATGCAGAAGTGACAATATTTGAAGGTGAACACGACTTTTTTCTTCTTAATCCACCTAATACAAGGGTGGTGAACGGTAACTTAGAAATATTAGGTAATAGTGTAATGTGTTATAAAATCAACGGTGTATGCCAAAACGATACAGGAGGCTATGCAAACAACCAAATTTATCTAGGTTATATCGATATTGACAATAACGACTCTACTTACAATTCATCTGCCGCTACTCTTTCATTACCACCCAACTCAAAAGTATTATGGGCCGCTATTTTTTGGCAAGGTTATCTTCATGATCATGAGGATGACCCTTTTACAATTGAAAGTGACAGCGATGTGCGAAATGTTGTAAAGCAACCGATATATATAAGAAAACCAAATTCTAATAGTTATACCCCAGTATATGCAAATGAAGTATTTTTAGTAGATAGACGCCCTTTCCAAAGATGGTACGAAGAATACAATATTGTATATACTTATGCAGCATATAGCGATATAACAAAAATAATCCAAGAGGGAGGCACAGGTCAATATATCGTAGCAAACATTCCTTGTATCGAGGGAAATAGCTGGCAAGAAGCGTATGACCCTCTCGGCAACTTTGGTGCATGGACAATTGATGTAATTTATGAAGACAATGATGATAATGGAACTTTACATTTAAAAAATATATCTGTTTATGTAGGCTACAGAGAAATTACAGATAATCCTGTTTCTATCGTAATAAATGGATTCTATACGCCGCCTACCGGTCCGGTAAAAGCAACACTGTATAACTTTATAGCAGAAGGTGATAGATACATTTCAGGCGATAGGTTCATGTTAAATGGTTATCAGTTAGTGGAGCAAAACGTTAATGAACAAACCAACTATTTCAACTCTACGATTACTCCAGGTATTACCCATTCACCAAATATTTTAAACAACAACGGTATCGATATTCATAAAATTGAAGTAGGTCAAGATGGAAATACAACTCATCCGCAAATTATTGGTAATAGCGAAAATGGTGCAGTTGTTACCTTTTATACAAGCGGTGACCACTATTTTGCTGAAATGCTTGCTTTTTCTGTCGATTTATATACACCTAAAATTTGTTATCTTGAGACGCTTTATGACAAAAACGGCAATGAACTCAATGAAACATCAATTGTTAAAGTAGGTGATGAGATAACCACACGCATAACACTCAGAAATGCCAACAACGAAGTTGCACACGACGTTTATTTACTTCGATCATTTGAAAGTAACGTTACAGACTATGTTGCCAATTCTACATTTATTAAAGATCTCGGTTATTCCTCATATGTACATGTTGATGATAATAGTTCCCTGCCGGGTGATAATTTACAACTCATTGTTGATCAAGGACAAAATGGCGATGTTAACGAAACCAATCTTACCATAGGTCCTTTTGGTATCGATTCACAAGATAACGCATTTCCCTCTTGGAACGCCAATCAACCTATTAATTACAGAGAAGCCAATATTACGTACAAGTTCATACCTAAAACAAGCGGTACTTTGCAAAACATCTATGATACAAGGTACTATTTTAGAATATTAAACTACACCACAACACTTGCTATCAAATTACCGCAATGTACAGACTTCAACAACACATATATCATCTATGAACCAAACACAGGAGTCATCAACGTCACCAATCCAAACTTTTCAGGCTCGCAGGTCTCTACGGACGCCAACAGCTCGCAAAATGCCTTATACACTCAAGTAACCGGCTCTACCTTCAACGTACAGGCACTCTATCTTAAAAAACCACCTTCTCCAAATAAGCCGAGTGTCACGCTCAAAAAAAATTATACCTTGGCCTCCCTTGAGCTTATAGATGCTTTTAATACTTCAAACTGTAAATCTGCACCAACTCTACAAGTAACGCAAAACACCAATAAACTTGTATATTTTAATCATCATGAAACCGTTGCGACAGCATTTACTGCGAAAAAAGCCGCTAAAGGTGTGCGTTTTCGAGCCAAATATTTCAAATGGATCGATCTCATGGCAGACCATTCCGTACACTGTGCTCATCCCAAGCAGTTTAGTTCTCGATTTCCTGGTATGCCGGTCTGTCTCACACGCAATAACGATACTGAATTAAAAGTTTGGAAACTCAAAAAGATTTTCGGTAGAACTAATCCTTGCTTCACCAACAGATTAGGAAATCCGTGTCGGCCGACCGGCAAAGGCTCTCGCGCGCCCTATAATAAACACGACGGAACAGACTGCTTAGCATGCCTCTTAGACCACAGCGACCAAGTCTCCTACTCTTGCTCCATGGATACGTTCGCCATCAGACCGGCTACGTACGCCATCGATGTGAACGAGACATTCCTTGTAGGACGCAAGCTCTATCGCCTCGATATCAACGCTACAAACGGAAGCTCTAATGTAAACGTTTTAGACTACAACATCACATTTGCTAGCTCCAATCCTGACGTCAATATCAGTACTAGACTCGTGACTCGTCCCGGATGCCAGGGAAGTAGCGATGCCAATGTCACTGCAAACCTCAACGGCACAAGCGTTACCTTCGCCGACGGTATTGCACAAATGAATGGATATACATTTAAAGACGTAGGCCTTGTGGATATCAATATTACAGACAGCGCATGGACGAAAATAGACCAAAATAAAGTAGATAGAAACGGAAACATACTCAACGACTGTATCCTCAATAGCAGTACTAATTCTCCCGTTGGCGGTAAAGTGGGATGTATGACGGAAGGTTCGAAACAGGTAGAGTTTCATCCAAAAGAGTTTACTCATACCGTATCACTTAGTAACTTCCTCCCTACGGCCCAATTTACCTACCTCTCGAACGACCCTGCAATGTATGCACTCTATACCATCAACGTCACTGCTCGTCTCAATGACGGCACTGCCGCACAAAACTACATAGCTTCCTGCTATGCCAAAGATGTCAATTCTACGCTTTCACTTCTCAACAACCGAACGCTCGGCTGGTCCGACCTTAATCATCGACTCATCTTTTTCGATGACCCAAATAGGTATAGTTTGCGAGGTTTGACAGGTAACTATATCCAAGCTAAAAACGTTATTTTCGATGTCAAAGAATCCAATTTTACTACGGGAAGCGTCGCTACCATACCGCTGCGTTTCAATATAGATCGCAACGTCTCAATCCCCGATTTACCAATCGTCATACGAAAAAACGACTTCAATCTCACCACGAGCGAAAAACCCTATAGCGGTGTGATTAAACTCGTAACGGGAGAGGATTTCGGCCGCGCCATCGATTCCAATATTACTCTGGTCTACGGCAGGCTCGATACCAACGACGAACTTCAAAACACCATAACAGGCAATGACGGAAACGTAACACTCCAATATGAAATCTACAATCCTATGATAGTAGATGCTGCGGGCAATCTCGTACCTCAAGTGAGCATGCCGATTTTTGCCGGTATGCCGAGAAGCCCAAACAGCGTCAACTGGATAGTAAATACCAACCACACGTTAGCACAAGGCACCATAAATAAAATTTTGTACAAAGGAACAAACGTTTATAAAACCGGTGTAGGTACGGTCCGCGTCACACAAGATACCTACGCCCAAGGCAAACATATACTCAAACTCCATTACAACGGCAATACATTCCCTTATATCGCCGCTATGGACGTCAATGCCTCTAGCTGGCTTATCTTCAACAAATTCAATCAAAATGCACAGACCGTACCTCTACACACGAAATTCATCAAAGCCGGAAACTGGATGGGTGTGGGAAGCAATATCCACAATGCAGGAGAATCAAATCAAAGCACTATTAACAAATATAGGATAAACTGGTGAAAAAGGGATTTGGACTTATCGAACTACTTTTTGCCATCGTCGTCATGAGTGTGGCGATGCTGGCGATTCCCCCTATTTTGATGCAGACTACATCCAATATCGAAGAGATTATAAAACAAGAGGCGATTTTTCAAGCTTACCGAACTCTTTATACCATTGAAACCTACAAATGGGACGAAGCGTCAACAAACGAAAACTCCTCCGCACCTATCAATGTCTCCCATATCCTCGATGTCACGAACGGTGATACGGAGCTTGACAGGACCAATCCGGGCTCAACTGTACGTATCGGCAACTTCAATGTCTTTGACAGACGTACCTTTTTCCCGACCGTAACGTACGCTTCGACGACACTAGGACAAGAAGCAGGCGAAACTCAAAAAGACGACATCGATGATTTCAACGGCAATACGGATACGATAAATAAAAATATAGGCGAATTCCTCCTCAACATGAACATCAATCAAAAAGTCTACTACGTCAGCGACAATGCAAACTATAGCGGCACCACTCTGACCATCAATATCAACGCTTCTTCCAGTACCGCTTCGACAAATATCAAAATGATAGACCTCAACGTCACGGACGGCTCAAACAATCCCGTACTCGTAATGCGCGGTTTTGTTTGCAATATCGGAGAAGCACCTCTTCTAACCAAGGATGCACTGTGAGAAGAGGCCTCACCCTCATAGAATTGATTTTGGTTATCGTAGTTTTCGGTATATTGGCAAGCTTAGGCAGTGAAATTATTGCCAAACTCTATGAAAACCGCCTCATCGCTCAGGCTACGGAAGAAGCGAGCGACAGAGCGCAGTTTGGTCTCGAAGTGATAGCAAAACGTCTGAGCTACCGAGTAATGGATAGCGAAATAGCAAGAAAGAGCAGCTCTCCTGCTACTACAGCCATTACGCTCAACGCCACACCCACAGACCGCGACATTCTCGAATGGATAGGATATGCTCACGATGCTTTGCGTGGAGAAAAGGTCGGCTCAGCATCATTTAACTATCCCGGATATAGCGGCCTATGCGACCTCAATGCCAGCGACAAGCAAAAGCTTGTCACTCCCGGAGGCAATCTCACAATCGCACGAAACATTATCTACAAAACTTCCTACAATTCGGTCGACCTCAATAGCAACAATAACGGTGCTGCCGTTATATTCAAGGGAGGATATGTCTCAGGAGGCGACCCGATAACCGCATTTTATACAGCCCCCTATCCCGATGTATATAAAGTGCATCGCATCGACGATAAAACCTTGGCCTTTGAAAATACGGGCTCAAAAACGCTTTACGAACACTACTATCTCGTCTATACCGCATACGCTATAGTACCGGTAGCGACTGCGCAAGGGGATTACAACCTCACACTCTACTACGACTATCGTCCATGGATGGGGCAGAGTTTCAATAACGGCAAAAAAAAGCTTCTCGTAGCACATGTGTCTCGTTTCAAATTTCGCAAAATCGACAGGGCCATAGAGCTCCTCTTGTGCGCTACCAAGAAAATATCCGACGAATTTAACGTCACTATTTGCGGTAAAAAGGTGGTATTTTGAGAAAAGCTATTTCAATGCTCACTGCAATCATTTTCATTTTGCTCGTGGGAATGCTGCTTGCATTTGCAATATCTTCTTTAACAACAGCTACCAAACGCACTACCGATATATACTTCATAGAGCAAGCCCAGGCCCTAGCAAAAAGCGGCACGGAATACGCTATTTTGGCTATCCAGGGGCACAATTTTGCTACAAATTGTCTCAATCGCATCAACATAAGTTACCAAAATACTTACGATATAAATATAACCATCCACTATATAGGCAGAGGTCTTCCCGCAACTTGCAATATTCTCGATAATACTCTACAAACAGACGAATCCAACGGCACGGCTATCATAGACACCGTAGTCACTCTCAAGCCTGCGATGCGTACCGATGAAACGGCCATCTCTTTCGCTCGCCGCACCATCCAAAAACTCTAGTTTAAGCAAAGTGGTGTTACAATAAAAAAAACCATAAAAAGGAAGGTGCGTATGGATTACCTACATATATACGGTAAAAATTTCGACCTCACTGACCCTATCAAAGACTATATCGCAGATGCCGCCGAGTCACTTAAAAAGTTCGGTCTCGATATCACAGGCATCAATGCTACCGTCTCAGCGGATGAGCGTGACGGTAAGAAAGGCTTTACTTTCGAATTTGATATCCACGTGGCAAAAAAAGGGAACGTGGTCATCACCCAAAAAGACAAGGATGTCTACGCAGCCATCGACTTAGCTCTTGCTCGCGCCAAAAAGGTGCTGCGCCGCTATGCTGACAAGGTTAAAAACCATAAAAACATCTCCCTTGAAGAGATTATGGCAGCACCCATGATCGAAGAGGAGATTCAAGAGGCTCTCAACTACACCGACGAAATCGTCCCTACGCCTTTTGATATCGATAAGCCTGTCAGCGTCGAAGAGGCTCTCGAAATCCTCAAAAACTCCAACAAATACTTCATTGTCTTCGAAGATAAATCCGGCAAAACCCGCGTCCTCTACAAACGCACCGACGGAAAATTCGGCCTCTACTAAGAAAGCAGGGCTTTCGCCCTCGCTACTATCTCTTTATCCTCAGCCATATTCAAAAAGCGAAAAGCCTTGCCGCTTTGCTCTTTGCCGGTAAGAATGTCGCCGCTTCTACGATACGCCAAATCCAGTTCCGCCACTTCAAATCCACTTGAAAGCTTGGCAAACTTTTGGAGACGTTCGTTGTTTTTATCGTTGGTATATAAAAAGCAGTAGCCTTTGAGCCCCGTGCGCGAGACGCGGCCGCGCAACTGATGGAGTGTGGCAAGTCCTAAGTTTTCTGCTCCTACGATGAGGATGGTAGAGAGCTTTGGCAATGAAATACCTACCTCTACAACGGTGGTGGCCAAAAGTATTTTTCCCTTATCGCGAAACTCCCGCAAGACCTCGTCTTTTTGCTTATCCTTGCCATGTGTCACATAGACGCCATCGAAGTGCTCCTGCCAAAAGCGTGCCGCTTCTTCTAAAGATTTATAGCCATAGTTCTCGCTCTCCTCTACGAGAGGATAGATGATGAGCACCTGATGTCCTTGCGCGATTTCTCGCGCAATATGCGCGATGATATCCTTAAAATCCTCTTTGGAGACGATTTTGGTGGTGATATCTTTTGTAAAAGGCGTTTGGCGGATAAAGGAAAAGTCCACTAGGTTGCTCTCCATCATCGCTTGGGTGCGAGGAATAGGGGTGGCGGAGAATTGAAAAAAGTGCGGGACGCGTTCGCCTTCTTGTGTGAGTTTTTTGAGGCGGTTGCGCTGCTCGGTGCCAAATCTATGCTGCTCATCCACCATGATGACGCACGCTTTAGGAAGTTTGCGATAGAGCAGCGCATGGGTGCCTATGATGAAATCGTAGCGCTCGAGGTCTTCCTCTTTATTAGTCGAGCTTACCAGCACGATAGGGATATCCAGATACTTTTTCGCCTCTTCATAGAGCTGTGCAGCGAGGATGGTAGTGGGCGCCATAAGGATAGCTCTGCGCTTGCCGGCCATAAAAGCGGTGGCGAACATCACTATCGACTTGCCGCTGCCCACATCGCCCACCACCACCCTCTTGGCCGCCACCGGTTTGGCGAGATCTCGGCGAATATCCTCGATGGCTGCTCGCTGGTCCTGGGTGAGCGAAAAGGGAAGAGAGTCGATAAACGGCGCAGGGTCGGCCTGGAAACTACATAGAGCCGGCAGATTCTTTCTTTTTATTTTGAGGCCTCGCATGTAGCGATAGGCTTCGGTGCATTTGAGCGCTTCGAGGTA
>WGBB01000019.1 GCA_015494505.1 Nitratiruptor sp.
ATCGGAGGTGTGGTGACTTTCAAAAACGCCAAGAAGCTAGTGCAGATAGTCCCCGAAATTCCTCTTGAGCGCATACTCATCGAAACGGACGCCCCCTATTTGACTCCCGAACCTTACAGAGGTAAAAGAAACGAGCCCGCCTACACTGTCTACGTGGTTCGCAAACTCTCCGAAATCCTAGGAATATCGCCGCAGGAGATAGAAGCGCAAACTACTCAAAATGCTAAAGAATTGTTTAGTTTTGTTTAAGGTATAATATCAGGATTTCTTGAGTAAAAGGAGCTCAATGAGAGTAGTTGCGCTATTCGTTTTGATAGCCAATCTACTTTTTGCGGCATTCAGTACCGAAAATAGCTACGAAGTAGAGAGGCATATTCTCAAAAGCTTGGATCTGCCCGTAGATTTCGTGCATACGGAGCGTTTCCACCGATTCGCTAAAAAGTACGACATCTACAAAAAAATCCATCTTTTCGACCCTAAAGATACACAGACCTATTTCATCCCGGATCTGGTGCGCATCATAAACGCCCAGAACGTCCCGGACGTTTTTTTGTACATGGCGATGGCGGAGTCACGATTCGCTGCGCACGCACGTTCGAATAAAAGCGCCGTGGGAATCTGGCAGTTTCTGCCGCAAACGGCTAAAAGGTTTGGCCTGAGAATCGATCGCTACGTGGACGAGCGTCGCGACCCGTATAAGTCTACGAATGCAGCTATACGCTACCTTAAGTATCTCCACAAAATGTTCGGCAAATGGTACCTTGCGGCACTCGCCTACAACGCAGGGCAGGGAACGGTACTCAAAGCCATAAAGAGAGCGGGGACAGACGATGTTTTCGTGCTGTTGGACGAGAAAAAAAAGTATCTGCCAAAAGAGAGCAGGCTCTATCTGTATAAAATAGTCATGCTGGCACTTATGGCAAACGACAGCGACTATCTCCTTAGCAGGGATTTGGGCTACATCATGACGCGGGGCGAAGATTATGACATCATGCCTGTAGAAGTACGTGGAGGAGAGTATTTGGGTAATATCGCCCGTGCCATAAAGGTGCGCTACAGTTACCTCAAAGAGCTTAACCCGCAGCTTCGACGCGGTATCACTCCGCCCGATACGCCTCGCTATACCGTATATATCCCTCGTCTAAAATTTTTCGATTTCAAAGAGCACTACAAACCGGCCCCTTTTAAGAGCGTCATCGCACATAAGGTGCAAAAAGGGGAGAGTCTCTATGTACTAGCACGTCGTTACGGCGTAAGCGCAAAAACCATCATGCGCTACAACTCTTTGCATTCGGCCACTATCCGCGTAGGGCAAAAACTTCTCATTCCCGTGCGAGGCCACAAGAGGGTGCGCAGCGCCAAAAGAGGCAAAAAACAGATCTATCACGTCAAGAAAGGCGATACCCTCTATGCCATCGCCAAAAAGTTCGGTGTAGACCCTAAAAAACTTAAAGTTTGGAACGATAAAAAGGATGACATTCTAAAAATCGGAGAGAGAATTGTTGTCCTACAATAAAATAGGCATGTTGGCTTTAGCAGGCCTCCTTTTTTGGGGCTGTTCGAGCAAAAACGAAATCCCCTATATCCCATCGAAACCCACTAAACCTAGCTACGGCACTCCCAAATCGAGTGCGAATATCCACCGGGCCACGATGCGTCCCTACACCGTCAACGGTGTTACATACTATCCTACCGTTGTGGAAGTGGGCTGGAAGCAAAGAGGAATCGCCAGCTGGTACGGACCAGATTTTCACGGTAAACGCACAAGCAACGGTGAAATCTACAATATGTACGAATACACGGCTGCGCACAAGACGCTTCCGATGAACACGATGGTCAAAGTGACGAATCTTCGCAACGGCAGGTCCACCGTGGTGCGTATCAACGATAGGGGGCCTTTTGTGGCGAACCGTATCATAGACCTATCTTACGCTGCGGCAAAAGAGCTGGGCGTGGTGGGTGCCGGTACGGCTCCCGTGGAGCTGGAGGTTCTCGGTTTCGATGCGCAGGTGCAAAAAGTCGCTAGTGCCAAAGCTACGACGACCAACAGTGTATCTGCCCCAAAACGTGTGGTATTGAGCAATTTCGCCGTGCAGATTGGTTCGTTTCGTCGCTTTCAAGGCGCTCAGATCACGAAGGATCGCAACAGTCTCGTGGATGGGCGCTACAAAGCTATCATCAAAGAGTTCATGGTAGACGGTGCACCGCTCTATCGCGTCTGGCTTACGGGATTTCGCAGTGAAGCCGAAGCACGCGATTTCATTGCTCAAGGACGATATCCCGGAGCCTTTGTGATAAGGAACTGACATGATACAAAAAAGCCGCACGACCAAAGAGACGCAAGTCGATATCGCTTTTGCTCCCTATGGCAAAGGAGAGGCGAAAATCGAAACCGGTATAGGGTTTTTCGACCATATGCTCGAATCCTTGGCCAAGCACGGTGGTTTTGATCTGGAGGTGCGATGCAAAGGGGATTTGCATGTAGATCAGCACCACAGCGTAGAGGATGTGGGCATAGTGTTGGGACAAGCCTTTTATGAAGCGGTCTTCCCTGTCCAAAACGTGGAACGTTTTGGCGACAGTGTCGTAGTGATGGATGAGACGGCCGTTAGCTGTGCGTTGGATCTATCCAACCGTCCCTATCTTGTCTATGAGGTGCAGCTAGATGGTAAGATCGGCGATTTTGATGCTGAACTTGTAGAGGAGTTCATGCGTGCTTTTGTTTTTAACGCGAAAATCACTTGCCATCTCGTGCAGCAGCGTGGCAAAAACAGGCACCATATCGCAGAGGCCACATTCAAGGCGTTGGCAGTGGCTTTGAAGAGAGCTCTTCGCAAAAATGCTCAAGGGATACCCAGTACGAAAGGTGTTTTGTGATAGAGCTGCTGGTCCTTGATGTAGACGGCTGCATGACAGACGGCAAGATCACCTATACCAATAGCGGTGATGAGCTAAAAAGCTTCGATGTGAAGGACGGCTTTGCCATAGTGCAGTGGAGGAGGCTAGGGAAAAAGGTAGCGATTATCACGGGGCGTCAGTCCAAAATCGTAGAATACCGTGCGATGGAGTTAGGCATCGACTATCTGGAACAAAAAGTCAAACGCAAGGACGAGACGCTTAAAAAACTCTGTGAAGAAGCCGGTATCTCCCTTGAAAACGTGGCCGCTATCGGTGACGACCTCAATGACTATCGTCTCCTCAAAAGCGTTGGCATCTCCTTTGCTCCCAGCGATGCGTATAGCTATATCAAAGAGCATGTGGACGTGATACTCTCACGTCCGGGAGGGAGCGGGGCCGTCCGTGAAATGATAGAGACGCTGCTCAAGCGCGAAGGATTGTTTGAAGAGTACCTTGGGTTCTGGACGCAGATGTGAGGATATTGTGGATATTCGGGCTGCTCTTTGGATTTGTGCTTTTTTGGATAGTGCTGTTTGAGCCCTTCAACGTTCAAAAAAAACCGAAAAGCGGCGGCGAAGCGAGTTTTGAGGATTTTCGCTACTATGAGCTTACGCCACAGGGAGTGCACCTCTTTTTGGAAGGAGATGTGGCTCTCAAAGCGAATAGGCGTCTTACCATCACGCACTTTCGTATGCTCCAAAACGGCGACACACTCAAAGCCGATAAAGGCATCTATACCAAAAAGCGCATAGAGCTTTTTGGCAACATCTTCTACAACCACACCGACTATAACCTCACCACATCGCGTGCTCGTTACGATACGAAACCGCAAGTTCTCCATATCACCGCTCCCTTTACCATCGTTTCATCCAAACTCCAAGCAAAAGCGCAAAAAGGGACTCTTTACAAAAAATTGGGTACAATTGAGGCTGAAACTATCCAAGCTACAATCGAAGAAGAGTGAATATGAAAAAGTTCCTATTTTTGTCTCTTGCGATATCGCTTTTTGCAGCACAGGTTCAGATAACTTCCAAGCGGTTCGAAGGAGACCAAAATAAGCGCATATCAAAATTTATCGGTAACGTGGTGGTGACCAAACAAAAAGATCGTCTCACTGCCGACGAGGTAATAGTCTATTTTGATACGAACAAAAAGCCGCAAAAGATTGTGGCTACAGGGAATGTCCGTTTTACGCTCTATGACAAGAACCAAAAGTACTATAAAGGCGTCAGCGATCAAGTGACCTACTTTCCTAAAAAGAAGTACTATATCTTTACAGGCCATGTCCATATCACCCAATATCCCGACAACAAGCAGATATTTGGTGAAAAGATGCGTCTTGATCTAGTGAATTCTAGCGTAGATGTGGTAGGTAGCGGCAAAAAGCCCGTCAAAATGATATTTGATATAGAAGAGTGATGATACGTCCTGTCAGTGCGAAATTCGTCACATCGGCTCCTTCTATTAAGGAAGCCCCTGCTGCCAGTGTTAGCGAGGTGGCTTTTTTAGGGCGAAGCAACGTGGGAAAAAGCAGTCTGCTCAATGCCCTCACCGATCGCAAAGGGCTGGCGAAAGCGAGTGCCACGCCCGGCAAAACCAAGCTCATCAACTTTTTTGACGTGGAGTACAAAATAGGTGAGCAGCGCTTTCCCATCCGTTTCGTAGATCTTCCCGGGTATGGATATGCTAAAACGAGTAAAAGTCTCAAAAACGAGTGGCAAAAGAACCTGACGGAGTTTTTGGCTAAACGAGACTCCATCAGGGTTTTTGTGCATCTTATCGATGCACGCCATCCCGATATGCCCATAGATGCACAGACACAGGAGTTCTTGCGATCCATCAAACGGGGTGATCAAAAGATTTTGCGCGTTTATACGAAAGTGGACAAACTCAAGCAGAAAGATATAGCAAAAATCAAGCGCCAAGACCCTGAGGCGATATTGGTTTCATCTACGAAAAAGCGGGGACTTGAGCGTCTTAAAAAATTGATCGTGGAGCATCTGTTTGGAACCGATATACCGCAAACCGAAACTGACTGACATCCCGGCTATGCAAAGCATCGTCGCCGATGCTGTGAAGCAGGGTATCATTCTTCCACGCAGTGACGATGAGATAGCCACCAATATCCGTTCCTACATCGTGGCGCAGATAGAGGATAAGATAGTAGGATACGTAGCACTCCATATCCACAGCTTGCGCCTGGCTGAAATCCGCAGTCTCATAGTAGAGGAGTCTTATCGAGGCAAAGGTATAGGCAAGCAGCTGGTCACAAGAGCCCTCGAAGAGGGCAGAGAGCTTGCGGTCAAAGAGGTGCTCTCTTTGACCTACGATCGAGATTTTTTCGCAAAGCTTGGATTTAGGGAGATAGCCAAAGAGGATATCCCCGAACACAAAATATGGCAAGATTGTATCAAATGTATGCACTTCCCGGTATGCAACGAAGTGGCAATGATGAAAACACTCTCCTGACGCTTCTTTTTTACGGGCTGCTGCTCTTTGTCTATGAGCCGTTAGGAAGTATCTATCCTTTCTTGCCTCCTCTCTTGGGATTGGCGGTATGGGTAGTAGCGGCGCGCACATCATGGACGCAAAAGGCTCTTTGGCTTTTGTATCTCTATTTTTACGAGATTGACCATGGGCTTTTTTGTTGTATGCTTATAGCCACTGCCCTGGGAGTCTCTTTCGTCTACAAAAAGCTTACGCACTTTATCGCTTGCGTCAACTGTCTCAAAGTGATACTTGCGGTACTCTATTACGCTTCGGTAACGGTGCTGTTAATCTTTTTATCCTATATTTTCAATACCCATTTTAACCTCGAGGTGACGCTCATATTATACTATATGATTTTGGATCTCGTAGTGGTGCTCAATGCGAAGTAGAATAGTCATACTCATCTTTTTTCTCGTTTGGATAGTGCTGCTAAGCCGTGTCTACTACATCTCCATCAAATCCAACAGCTACTACGAATCCTTGGCGCAGCAAAATATGATAAAAACCGAATGGATAGTGCCTGTGCGAGGAGAGATATTTGATCGCACCGGCACGCCATTGGCGGTGAACGACATCGGGTTTAAGATAAAATTCGCGCCGCATCTTGATCGCAAAGAGGAGGTGCCGCGGCTTGCCGCATTGGTACACTCCTATTTCGGGGATATCAATGCTACAAAAATTGTGCGACGCTACAAAGCCTACGATTCACCCTACAATCACGACTTTATCGAAGTGGTGCATTTCATTCCCTACGGTCGGATGCTGCCGTTTTTTACACGTCTGCAGCTAAGCGGCAAGATCGCCGTAGAGCCCACTTTTAAACGCTTCTATCCCTATAAAGATGTAGCGGCTCATATATTGGGCTATGTTTCGCGTACCAACGCGCGCGAAGCCAAACAAGATCCCGTGGCGAAGGTGACGGGAATTATAGGCAAGAGTGGGTTGGAGCGATATTATAACAGCTATCTCGAAGGAGAGCTCGGTTATAAAAAGGTCAAAGTGACGGCTTTTAACGAAGAGATAGGCCTCATAGAAAAGAAAGACCCTATCCAAAACAGGCATCTCTATCTCTCATTGGACTTACGTTTACAGCGTTTTATCCAGTCGCTTTTTCACGACAAGGCCGGCGTGGTCATCGTCATGCAAACAGACGGCAGTATCCTCGCAGCAGGCAGCTTTCCCGAATACGATCTCAATATGTTTGTCTCCGGCATCTCTAAAAAGCGCTGGCAAGAGCTTATCACCGATCTTGATCACCCCTTTACCAACAAGTTGGTCAACGGACTCTATCCCCCCGGTTCAACCATCAAAATGGGAGTGGCTCTGGCATTTATGGATTCTCGCAAAATCACTCCCTATACGCCCTTTTACTGCAGCGGGTCGGTGAAACTCGGGCGTAGGAACTTTCGCTGTTGGAAGCGGTGGGGACATGGAGAGGTGCGCCTTATTAAGGCTATTCGCGAAAGCTGCGACGTCTACTTTTATGAAGGCAGCCTTCGCGTAGGGATAGACAAGATAGCACACGATCTTCGCAAAATGGGCTTTGGGAAAAAGAGCGGTGTGGATTTGCCGCACGAATTTATAGGGCTTATTCCCGACAAAGAGTGGAAGATGCGCAAATACGGTCAGCCATGGTACAAAGGGGAGACGCTGGTAGCTTCCATAGGGCAGGGCTACGACCTGGTAACACCCATGCAGCTTGCCCGCTATACCGCTCTTCTAGCTACGGGCAAACTTCCTACGCCCCATTTTGCGGCGCGATTTATAGATAGGGTCTATCAGCCGCGATTCGAGGATGTGCTCACACCACTGCAAAAGCGGATGCTCCCTATTATTCGCCGAGGGATGTATGAGGTGTGCAACTCTCCCAAAGGGACAGCATCGAAGCATCTTGACGCTCCCTTGCTTATAGCGGGTAAGACGGGGACGGCACAGGTAATCAACATCCCACAAGATGAAAAGGAGCGAATGAAGGAGGAGGATTTAGAGTACTACACGCGCTCTCACGCGTGGCTCACCACTTATGCTCCTTACAAGCATCCCAAATATGTGGTAACCGTGTTAGTGGAGCATGGGGGGCACGGAGGGGCAGCTGCAGGCCCTATCGTATCAGCCATATACAAAAAAATGATCGAGCTTGGCTACTTTACGGAACGTGATATAGTGCAAAAACCCCGAGAGTAACAAGAAGCGCTATACCTGCCGATTTATTGTAGAGTTTGGTGGCGGTGATGAAGACCAGCATCACTGAAGCCACGAAAGCGGCCAGTATATCAAATCCATACGCATGCAAATCGACGCCGAGGGGACGCACGAGAGCGGCTGAACCTAGTACCACGCTAAAGTTTGCTACATTGGAGCCTATGATGTTACCGATGCTCATGTCTGCCTTTTTGTTGATGGCCGCTACCACACTCACCACGAGTTCGGGCAGGCTCGTACCGAAAGCCACCAAAAAGAGTCCTATGACCCATTCACTCACACCGAGGCTTCGAGCGA
>WGBB01000020.1 GCA_015494505.1 Nitratiruptor sp.
CTATCCCACTTTCGATCCGAAGGATCTGCAATAAGTATTAAGCTGCTCAAAAGGATCAGAGGTATTATGTGATGTGGTGACCCCTGTTGGATTCGAACCAACGGCCCACTCCTTAAAAGGGAGTTGCTCTACCAGCTGAGCTAAGGGGTCACACCTTCGCATTTTCGGGCTTTGCCCTCGCGAATGTGAGTGAAATTATATGCAAAATTTCGCGCGATGTCAAGAGTTTTAGAAAAGATCCTCTTTGCCTACCTCAAAAAGCAGCCGCACGCCGTACATCGCCGCTTGGTACTGGATGTAGTTGCGATCGCCGCGAAAATGCATTGTGCGGATGATCTCTTCTTCTTTACTGCGGCAACCCACCACCACGGTGCCGACGGGTTTGGTGGGTGTGGCGCCTCCGGGGCCTGCGATACCGCTGATGGCGATGGCATAGTCGGCATCGGCTACCTTGAGAGCTCCTCGCAGCATCTCTTCCACCGTCTCTTCGCTCACGGCACCGAAGGTTCTGAGGGTATCTTCCTTGACGCCGAGCCAAGCGCTTTTCATTTCGTTGGCATAGGTGACGAGGGAGCCGTGGAAGATATTAGAGGAGCCGGGGACTTTGGTCAGCATCGATGCGAGCAGACCACCGGTGCAGCTCTCGGCGAAGGTGACGGTACGATGCAAGGCGCTGAAGCGCTCGATGATATATTCGAAAATATTGCGCGCTACCACGAGGTTTTGCGGCAGCATCAGTTTGGCGTTTTGGACGAACATCGCCAAATCGCCGAACTTCTTTTGGTAGGCGAAGAGTTTGTACATTTCAGGGGTTTCCTGGGTGAGGATGAGACCCACGTCGTAGCTTTTGGCTATCGGGTAGATGCTTTCGACGATGCGCTCTTTTTCGAGGCCGAATATATAAAAATAGGTGGATTCGCTGGGAATTTCGAGTAAAATGGAGGGCAATGTCTGTCCCGGCTCGGTGCGCAAGACGTTGATGGTGGTGGCATCTTTACTAATAGCGAAGGAGTTAGGCTCTACCTTGTGGGCTTTGGATGGGACGAGGAAGTTTTCCTTGGCCACCAGGTTGTCCTCAAAGAGCGTAGCGACGATTTTGCCGGTTGCCGGGTAGCTTAGGGGTGTGGTGACGATGAGGAGGTTGCGATACTCTTCGATGGCTTTGGAGATGTAGAGAAAGAGGTTTTTGTCGTTGTCATCCAGATACGTTGCGGCGTGGATGCTATCGACGTGCCGTAGGGTCTGACGCCGTACGTACTCTGTGAAGGCGTCGTTGATGCGAAACTCTTTGCCGATGAAGAGTATCTGCGTTTTCATCGCTAACCTTTGACTTTTTTTGATTATAGCAAATATTCAGAGGCTTTTAATTGGATTTTTATTACAATATTTACCAAAAAACCGAAAGAGGTTTGGATGGATTATAAAGAGACGCTTCTGCTTCCCAAAACCACCTTCCCGATGCGCGGAAATCTGCCGCAAAACGAGCCGAAACGCTACGCCAAATGGTTCGAAGAAAAAGTCTATGAAAAGATGAAAAAGCGCCGCGAGAGCCGGCCGCTATTTACCCTGCACGACGGTCCTCCCTATGCCAACGGACACATCCATATCGGCCACGCTCTCAATAAAATCCTCAAAGATATTATCGTCAAATTCAACTACTTCAAAGGCAACGCCGTACGTTTCACCCCAGGCTGGGACTGCCACGGTTTGCCTATCGAGCAGCAGGTAGAGAAAAAACTTGGCACCGCCAAAAAAGAGCAGATGCCAAAGACCGAAATACGCAAGCTCTGCCGCGAGCACGCCACGAAATTCGTGGGTATCCAAAAAGAGGAGTTCAAGGGTCTTGGTGTCATCGCCGACTGGGAAAAGCCCTATCTGACGATGGACTACGCGTTTGAAGCAGATATCTACCGAGCGTTATGCGAGATAGCCAAAGAGGGGCTGCTGATAGAGCGCAGCAAGCCGGTCTACTGGAGCTGGGCGGCCAAGACGGCATTGGCCGAAGCCGAGGTGGAGTATGAAGATAAGGTGAGTCCTTCTATCTACGTGGCGTTCAAGCTCGATAAAGAAGCAGCCGCGAAAGTGGGCAAGGATGCCAGCATCATCATCTGGACCACCACACCCTGGACGCTGCCTGCCAATACCGGCATAGCGCTCAATCCCGACATCGACTATGTGCTCACAAGTGACGGCTACATCGTGGCCAAAGACCTCTACGAAAATCTCAAGGAAAAGGGCGTCGTAGCGGGCAAAATCGAGAAAGAACTCAAGGCGAAAGAATTAGAAAACCTCCACGCCATCAATCCCCTCAACAACCGCCGCAGCCGCATCGTACTGGGCTCCCACGTCACCACCGACAGCGGTACGGGTGCGGTGCATACGGCTCCGGGGCACGGAGAAGAAGACTACCGCGTGGGGCTGGAGTATGACTTAGAAGTTTTGATGCCTGTAGACGATGCTGGACGCTACGACGAGACGATCGTGCACGAAGGGCTGCTT
>WGBB01000021.1 GCA_015494505.1 Nitratiruptor sp.
ATCGAAGACCTCGTCATTAATAAAAAACCATCCAAACACTACCACAATCCTGAAATTTCCTATATCGCCAAAGTAACGGCACCTTGTATGGATGCGTGTCCGGCACACGTGGATATTCCCGCTTACATCGAGGGTGTACGGGATCTTCGCTACGACGATAGCGTCAAAGCGACGCGCAAGACCATGCCTTTGGCCCACACTTGTGGGCGGGTCTGTCCGCATCCGTGTGAAGATGAGTGCCGCCGTGCGAACCTGGACGAGCCTATCTCCATCATGGAGCTCAAGCGCATCGGTGCGGACTTTGAGGATGAGCATGGTCTCTTTTGGCTCCATCCTAAAGAACAAAAGCCTCTTACAGGCAAGAAGGTGGCTGTCATCGGAGCCGGCCCTGCAGGGCTGACAGGTGCATACTATCTCGCTCTCGAAGGGGTGGCCTGTGATGTATACGAAGAGCTGCCGGTTCTAGGCGGCGAGGTAGCCGTGGGAGTACCCGAATACCGTATGCCCGTAAAAAAATACAACAAAGATATTGAACTGATTAACTCTTTAGAAGGTGTACGCTTTATCACCGGCAAGCGTGTTACGGCCGATGATATGCGCCGCTTTGAGAAGGAGTATGACGCTATCTTGGTGGCGACGGGTACGAGGATTTCCAAAAAGATTCGCGCCAAAAACGAGCGTGATGAGATTAAAGGCTATTGGCCGGCCATCAATTTCCTCGATTGTATTAATCTCTATGTCAAATACGGCATCCCGGTGCCAAAAGAGATCCAAGAAAAACAGCATCTTACGACCGACTATGTGGATCTGACCGGCAAGACACTCGTGTGCGTGGGCGGTGGTTTTACCTCCATGGACGTGGTGCGCTGCGCCGTGCGTGCCAACGCTAAAAAGGTGATCATGCTCTATCGTCGTGACGAAGCGACTATTATTCGCAATACCACCTACGAAGAGTACCACGAAGCTGTGGAAGAGGGTGTGGAGTTTATCTTCTACTCCGCAGTCGAAGAGATCATCACCGACGAAAACGACAATCTCAAAGCCCTCAAAGTCAACCGCTTCGAACTCATTCCAGATCCCAACGGCGGCCGTCCGCAGCTCAAAAAGATCGAAGGTGCCGATTTTACCATCGAGTGCGACTATCTCGTGCCGGCGGTCAGCCAGAGTGCGGATCTCTCGCTCTTACCTGAAGAGTGGGAAGTGGAACTTACAAGCTGGGGTACTATAAAAACAGACGGTAAAACCTACATGAGCTCGCGCAAAGGGGTCTTCGCTGCAGGGGATTGTGAGTACGGTCCTATGACAATCGTCAATGCCGTAGGACAAGCCAAGCGAGCCGCCAGTGTTATCAGCCGCTATGTGCATACAGGCGAAGTGACGCTCACAGACGAAGAGATCATGGAAGATCACTTGCGTGCACTCAAGGTTTATGATAAAAACGAAAAGATCAAAGGTTGGCTGCCCGGTCTTCCGCGTCAAGTGAGCGAAAAGCTCACTGTCGAAGAGCGCAAACACACCAATCTCGAAGTCAATCTCGGGTTTACCCAAGAGCAGGCGATTGCCGAAGCGGAGCGCTGCATGCGCTGTTACTACATAGCTATGGTTGCGGTATAAAGGTAGGCGATGGTTAAGTTTTACATCGACGGAAAAGAGGTGGTAGCCCAAAAAGGTGAGACCATCTTGCAAGTAGCACGGCGTGAGGGAATCTACATTCCTACCATGTGCTATCTTTCTAAAGTCAAGCCGATAGAATCGTGTCGTCTGTGTGTGGTGGAGGTCGAAGGCGTCGACGGCTTTGTGCTGAGCTGTCAAGCGCCTGCCACGCCCGGTATCAAAGTGACCACCAATTCTCAAAAGCTTTTTGAACATCGCCAAAACATCATGAAGCTCTACGATGTGAACCACCCTCTCGAGTGTGGGGTGTGTGACAAGAGCGGTGAGTGCGACTTGCAAAACAAAACGCTCGAATTTGGCGTGGATGTGCAGGAATTCACCGCCAAGGACCAATATAGACCGATTCAAGATTGGAAATACATCCAGTACGATCCGAGTCTGTGTATATTGTGTGAAAAGTGCGTGCATGTGTGCAACGAAGTGATCGGTGACGATGCCATCGATATCTACTTTGGCGGATACAAATCCCACATCGTCCCTAAAAACGCCGAAACGCTGGATTGTACCTTCTGCGGCGAATGTATCGCTGTGTGCCCTGTAGGTGCACTTATCAGCCGCGACTTCAAGTACACCTCAAACGCCTGGGAGCTGCGCCGTATCCCTGCAGCCTGTGCCCACTGTAGTGCGGCGTGCCATCTGTACTATGAGACCAAGCATACCTCCATCGAAAATCCTGAGCCCAAGATCTATCGCGTCAAGAATGAGTTTGAATTTAGCAATCTCTGTGGTGCGGGACGCTTTGGGTTTGATTTTGAAAACAGGGCCGAAAAAGACCCCAAGGCTTTCGAAGCGGCGATAGAGGCCTTCAAAAAAGCCGACACCATCAAATTCACTTCCTATATTACCAACGAAGAGGCGCTGATTCTGCAAAAACTCAAAGAGAAGTACGGCTACAAGTTGGTCAACGACGAGGCCTTGGCCTACAAGCGCTTTTTGGAAAATTTCGCTGCATACAGCGGCAAGAGTCTCTATAGTGCAGACCTTGAGAGAGTGCGAAACAGCGATTTCATAGTTCTTCTCGGCACTTTCGCTTCATCGGATAACCCTGCCGTACGCTATGCCTTTACCGTGGCGCATAAACGCCACAAAGCAGAGATAATCAATATGCACCCAGTCGAAGACGACCTGCTGCGTCCCATCGTGACAAAATTTATCAAGTATGAAGTGGGCAGCGAAGAGGCAGTACTAGGAATGCTGGCCGATGCACTGCTCAGTGACGAGGGCAAAGCGAAACTCGGCAAGCAGTGGAGCGAGGAGTTTGATATCGGGTATTTGAGTGCCGAATCGAGTGTGGGTGAAGAGGAGATCGAAGAGATTATGCAGCGCCTAGCGCGCAAGAAGCGCCTGAGAGAAGATCGCTGCACGCTGATTCTGGGCGAGGATCTGTATACCCATCCAAGGGCGGAGAATATCGCGAAGCTAGCTGGACTCATCGATCGCTTCACAGATTTTGAAGTGATGCTGATACCACCTAAGACAAATAGTCTTGGCGTGGCACTCATCTGCGACCTGGATGAAGAAGCAGGAGAGTACACCATCGGCTACAACGTCAAAGGAGACTTCACCCTCAGCGCACTGGGGGATGGGGATCTGGATATGCCAGCACTCAACCAACAAGAGGGTACCTTTACCAATATCGATAAACGTGTAGTACCTACAAACGTAGCATTGCCATACAAAGGGTATGTGCTCAACGATATTGCAAAAGCACTGGGTGTGAGCGATAAAGAGTACACTATAGAGTTTACAAAAGAGCTGCCGCAAGAAAAAGGCTACAAAGCGATAGAGTTCGACGATCTGCCAAACGAGTTTCTCAATGACGGCACAGAACGAAGAGGCTACGTGCTCGAAACACAAAAAGTGAACCTGGCACGCAAAAATGTCGAGCCGATAGCAGAATTGCCAGAGTTCAACGGCACGGTGGTCTATCGCTGCGAGCCTGTGCTGCAGTTTAGCCCCTTTACCAA
>WGBB01000022.1 GCA_015494505.1 Nitratiruptor sp.
AAGATATCCAGGTCGATCTTTTTCTCGAATTCCACGATCTCTTCTATCTGATACAAAAACCATGGATCGATTTGGCTCAGCTCATAAATCTCCTCTACACCCAGGCCCTCGCGGAATGCTTGCGCGATGTAGAGCAAGCGCTTTTCGTTGGGACGGCGTATTTCGTGCTTGATGGTCTCGATATCGGCATCGATTTTCTCAAAACCGCTCAAACCCGTCTCGAGTGAGCAGAGCCCCTTTTGGATCGACTCTTTGAAGGTGCGGCCGATCGCCATCACCTCCCCCACGCTCTTCATGGAGGTGGTCAGTGTCGAATCTGCCATCGGGAATTTTTCGAAGGTAAAGCGCGGGATTTTGGTGACGATGTAGTCGATGGTGGGCTCGAAGCTGGCAGCCGTGCCGGTGATGTCGTTTTCGATCTCATCGAGGGTGTAGCCCACGGCCAAAAGCGTGGCCACCTTGGCGATAGGGTAGCCCGTGGCTTTGGATGCCAGGGCGCTTGAGCGAGAGACGCGGGGGTTCATCTCGATGACGATCATACGCCCCGTCTTGGGATTGACGGCGAACTGCACGTTCGATCCTCCCGTATCCACACCGATTTCACGAAGGATCGCAAAAGATGCGTCGCGCATGCGCTGATACTCTTTGTCCGTAAGCGTCAGCGCCGGTGCGATGGTGATGGAGTCGCCCGTATGCACACCCATGGGATCGAGGTTTTCGATGGAGCAGACGATGATGCAGTTGTCATCCTTGTCACGGATGACCTCCATCTCGTACTCTTTCCATCCTAAGAGTGATTCTTCGATGAGGATTTCGTTAATGGGGCTCGCTTCTAGGCCTTTAGCGGCGAGGGTTTTGAACTCGTCGATATTGTAGGCCACACCACTACCACCGCCTGCTAGCGTGTAAGAAGCGCGAATAATGAGGGGAAAGCCTATTTCCCTGGCCGCCTCCATCGCCTCTTCCATCGAGTAGGCGTAGCGGCTTTTTGGGAGGTCCATACCGATTTTGAGCATCGCTTCCTTGAAGGCCTGGCGGTCTTCGCCCTTTTTGATGGCCTCGGGGCGTGCACCTAAAAATTTGACACCTTCAAGCATCCCCTTTTCGTACATGCTCATGGCGACATTAAGTGCCGTTTGGCCACCCATGGTAGGCAATATCGCATCGACTTTTTCTTGCTGAATAATCTTATAGATGATATCTTCGGTGATGGGCTCGATGTAGGTGCGATCGGCGAAACCGGGATCGGTCATGATGGTAGCTGGGTTGGAGTTGACCAGCACCACGCGGTAGCCTAAAGACTTGAGAGTTTTGACCGCTTGGGTACCGGAGTAGTCAAATTCACACGCTTGGCCGATGACGATGGGTCCTGAGCCTATGAGGAGGATGGTGTGGATATCATCTCTTTTTGGCATGATTACCCTTGGTTTTTAGTTTTTAATTGTACAAAAAAGTTCTTTATAACTTCATTAGCCACAAAAACCTCGGATGCGACAAATCGGCATATGTTTTCACTTTCGCTACTTTGTAGCTACCCTCTTGCCACACCCGCACCACTTCCCCTACGGGGATACCGTATGGGAAAATAGCATCGAGACCGCTCGTAAGCACTTTTTGGCCTATCTGGACATGCTCGTAAGTGGGAATATACTTGACGATGATGTAGCGGTTGTCTCCGCTTCCCATGGCGACACCCTGTGCACCGCTTTGGGTGATAACACCGTAGCTGCATTTTTTATTGCCATTGAAAAGCGCCACGGCTTTGCCATCTTTTTGCACTGCAATACCTGCGACGCTTCTATCCTTGATGAGACCATAGATTTTTTGGGGTTCGAGTTTGGCATCGAGCCACATGGCGCTATAGTCGCCAAACTTCATATACGCGATAGCACCTACGAGCCGCATATCGACCGAAGGGATGGTGAGATTGCACTCCTTTTGCAGCGCTTTCAAACGATCATATAGGTCTGCATAGAGGATGCGATAGCGTTCGAGCTCACGGTTGCGCTTTGAGAGTGTTTCGATTTTGTAGGCTTGATCGAGAAAGGTGTAGTAGCGCTTTTGGATGTTATCGATAAAAGTGAAGAGTTCTCGTTTTATTTGGAACGTAACGTCAGAGACAAATGCACGTACCGTGGCGTTGAGCCTATAGAGGCCAACCGCCAAAGCTGCGACAATGATAAAAGCGACGAGGCGCTTACTCATCGGCTAGTTGCTGCAAGATTTCGATCTCTTCAAGCACGCGTCCTGTGCCTTTGGCCACCGCTAGGAGTGGGTCTTCGGCGATGAAGACGGGGATCTTGACGGCATCTGAAAGATAGCGGTCGAGATTGCGAATAAGTGCGCCGCCGCCTGTGAGCACGATACCGTTTTCGATAATATCGCCGGCAAGCTCCGGCGGAGTCTGCTCGAGCACGTCTTTAAGCGCTTCGGTTATAGCTTTGATGGGTGCTTTCATCGCTTCATAGATATCTTCGCTGGTGACGGTGATGGTATTGAGGAGTCCCCCCACCTGGTCACGGCCAGTGATGGTCATCTTCAGCGGCTCATCCAACGGCATGGCGGTACCGATTTCGATCTTCACCTCTTCAGCCACACGATCACCGATGATGAGATTGTACTTTTTCTTGATGTAATCGATGATGGCATTGTCGATTTTGTCTCCCGCGACGCGAATCGATTTGCTCACCACGAGACCGCCGAGGGATATGACTCCTATCTCCGTCGTCCCGCCGCCGATGTCGACGACGAGGCTTCCCTGAGGCTCTTTGACGGGCAGTCCCGCACCGATGGCAGCTGCCATCGGCTCTTCGATGAGGTAGACTTCACGTGCCCCGGCACTGAGGGCCGACTCTTTGACGGCTTTGCGCTCCACTTGTGTGAGGCCGTAGGGTACGCAGATGATGATGCGGGGACGGATGAAGGCCTTTCGCTTGTGCGCCTTTTCGATAAAGTAGCGAATCATCTTTTCGGTGATGTCAAAATCCGCGATCACACCATCTTTCATGGGGCGTATCGCCTTGATGTCTCCCGGGGTTTTACCCACCATCTCTTTCGCCTCGCGCCCCACCGCTAGTATTCGCTGCCTACCGTGACGATCACTCTTGATGGCCACCACGGAGGGTTCATTTATGATAATACCCTCACCTTTGCTAAGCACCAGCGTATTGGCGGTTCCTAGGTCTATGCCCATATCATTGGAAAACATCCCGATGATCGAATCGAAAATCATAGCCACACCTTATGCGCTCTTTTTCTCTTTTTTAATAAGTAGCGGCTCTGCTTTGTGCTCCACTACCTCTTTTGTGATGATGACTTCATAACCTGCGTACTCAGGGAGGTTGAACATGATATCCACCATAATCTCTTCCATAATACTGCGAAGACCTCTCGCTCCCGTCTTGCGTTTGATGGCGAGGTCCGCTATCGCTTCGAGCGCCTCACGCTCAAATGTGAGCTCCACATTATCGAGGGCGAAGAGCTTTTTATACTGTTTCACAAGAGCGTTTTTTGGTTCTGTGAGGATGCGCACCATATCGTCGCGGCTTAGTTCATTCAGTGTCGCTATCATATGCAGACGGCCGATGAGTTCGGGGATAAGACCGTATTGCACCAAATCATCCGGCTCGACAAAGCGTAAAAGATCGCTTTCATCCCTCTTGGAGCGCTTCTCTTGGCCAAAGCCAAGCACATTGCCGCCGAGGCGTCGCTTGATGATATCGGTCAGACCATCGAAGGCCCCACCGCAGATAAAGAGGATGTTGGAGGTATCTATCTGGACGAACTCCTGGTTGGGATGTTTGCGTCCCCCTTTGGCGCTGATATTGACAACGCTTCCTTCGATGATTTTGAGCAGTGCTTGCTGGACACCCTCACCGCTCACGTCTCGTGTGATGCTACGATTTTCGCCAAGACGGGCGATTTTGTCGATCTCGTCGATAAAGACAATACCGCGCTCGGCCTTTTTTACATCCTCTCCAGCAGCATGGTAGAGGCGTGTGAGGATATTTTCCACATCTTCACCCACGTAGCCGGCTTCCGTGAGGCTCGTGGCATCCGCGATAGCTAGAGGCACGTCGAGGACTCTCGCCATGGTCTGGGCCATGAGGGTCTTTCCGCTTCCGGTGGGTCCTATGAAAAGAACATTGGACTTTGCTATTTCCGTATCATCCTCTTCGATTTCATGCTGTTTAAAAATACGTTTATAGTGATTATAGACCGCGACACTAAAGACTTTTTTGGCACTCTCTTGGCCTATGACATACTCATCCAAAATCGCTTTGAGCTCTTTAGGTGTAGGCAGATAGTCGAGCTTTTCGGGATGTCGCTCATCTTTTGATTCAATCTCTCCAAAAAGAATACGATAGGCTGATTCCACACAATTTTTACAAATATATACGTTCGATCCTTCCGGACCTGCTAAAAGCGGATTTTCGTGTGTTTCGAACTTTCCGCAAAAACTACAACTTTTTAACATCTATTCACCTCTAAATGGTATTCCTCGTTTGGTTTCTAAAACAAATTTTGCTAATTTCCTTACATGCTCGCTGGGGCTCTCTAGCAGTGCTTGAGCGCTTTCTTGAAGCGGCTTACCCGATAGAAAAAGCTCTTTATAGGCGGCTTTAAGCTCATTGACCACTTCTGAGCCTAAGCGTCTGCGAATTCCTGTGAGATTGAGCCCTCGTAGTTTCGCTCGGTTCCCCTCGGCCAAGCAGTATGGCGGGATATCTTGGCTCACCGCACTGGCTCCTGCTATCATAGCATAATCGCCTATATGCACAAACTGATGAATAGGCGTCATCCCGCCGATAACCACGTTATCACCCAACTCCACATGGCCTGCTAAGGTAGCGGCATTGGCCAGGATGCAGCCGTTGCCTATCTTGCAGTCGTGTGCCACGTGCACATAGCCCATCAAAAGGTTGTTATCGCCGATGACGGTCTTTCCGCCACCCCCTTCGGTGCCGGGATTGATGAGGCAAAATTCACGGATGATGTTGTTCTTGCCGATGATGAGCTCTACCTCTTCACCCTTGTATTTGAGGTCTTGGGGGATAGAACCCACCACGGCGTGGTAAAAGACCTTCGTTCCTGCACCGATGCGGGTCTTCCCGTCGATGATGGCACCTTGCATGATGACGCAGCCATCCTCGATAACGGCATCTTTACTGATAAAGGCGTGGGGACCTATGGTGACATCTTTACCGATTTGTGCACCCTCTTCGATGATGGCCTGGGGTGAAATCATTACATCTCCCATCACTTATCGACGATCATCGCTTTGAGCTCAGCCTCTGCCACAAGGGTCCCGTCCACATAGGCTTTACCCTCGAGCACCCAGATATTGCCGCGATGCTTGAGTACTTGGAGCTCATATTCGAGGCGATCGCCGGGGCGTACGGGATTGCGAAACTTACATTTATCGATACTCATAAAATAGACTACCTTGTCTTTGGCGGCTTCTTGCGCCTCTTTAGAGGAGCTCTTAAATGCCAGCACGCCGCCGGCTTGTGCCATGCCTTCGATGATCATGACGCCCGGATAGATGGGGTGACCTGGGAAATGCCCCTCGAAAACGGGCTCGGAAATACTAACGTTTTTATAAGCACGGATCGACTTCCCTTCATCTATCTCTGTGACGCGATCCACAAGCAAAAAGGGGTAGCGGTGGGGAAGGATTTTTTGGATCTCTACCACATCAAGCATTGGCGTCCTTTAAGCGAAGTTCTTCTTTGACATCTTTGTAGCTGACAGCTTCGATATAGATCTCAAACCTATTTGGAATTGTATCCAAAACCACAATCGGTGACAAACTGTACTCTCCGTCTATGTCACGCCTAATGCGCTGCTCCAGCTCCCAGTCAAGCCCCTGAAAATAGAGCTCTTTGAGATCTTGGACATCTACGTAGCGGCGTAGGAAGTCGATATCGATGATGCGTATTTCGTCGCGATTGGCGTAGCCGACGCCGTCGATGACCTCTTCGATGCGCGCTTTTGCGTAGTCACGGCGCAGATGCGAGTAGCTGAGGATATAGCTTGGCACCACCCTTTTATCCACACGCACGAAGGCTCTGAGCAATCGGTAGTTCAAAAAGCGCTTGCGCACTATCGTATAGTCGATGCCCTGCTCCTCGAGCTCCATGCGCTTTGAGTACATCGTCAAGCGCTCTTCGATGGAAGCCGGCAAGATACGCTGCGTAACGGGACAGAGCATCTCATCCATAATCACCTCTTGCTTGGCACGCTGCTGCGCGAGACCAAAGATGCAGCCGCAGTAGTCCTGGCGGTAGAGCTTTTGTTCTTTAGTCACTTTCGCTTGCTGCTGGGTGCCGCCAAAGCTTCTAAAATCTTCGAAGACAAACTCCGTCCCAAGCTCATTATCCACCCGCTTAGCACTTGCTTGGAGCTGCTCTTGGGATTTGAGAGGACTTACTAGTAGCGTAGTGGTGTAACGCTTGTGGCCAAGCTCCTTGGCCTTGCGCGCCGCCACCTCAAGACGCCTATCGAAGCAGACCCGACAGCGCTCCCCTTTTTCCGGCTCGTTTTCGAGTCCTCGCACGGCTTTGAGCCACTCTTCATAGTCGTACTCGCCCTCCAAAAGTGGGATGCCGAGCCGCTTGCAGCTGCGCTCCACATCCAAAAGGCGCAAGCGATATTCGCTATAGGGATGGATGTTTGGGTCGTAGAAAAACCCCACCATCTCTTCGTTTGTGTACTTTTCTTTGAGCTTTTCCAAAAAGAAGTGGCTATCGACACTGCAGCAGATGTGTACC
>WGBB01000023.1 GCA_015494505.1 Nitratiruptor sp.
CATCTATTTATGGTGGGATATGTGATGATGATCATTTTCGGTGCCATGGCGCAGCTGGTGCCTGTGGTATTGGAGACCGGGCACTTTAGCGTCGATTGGTACTATATCATCTTTCCGGTGCTGCTCATCGGCGTCATCGGCCTCATCGCCGGCTTTTGGCTCGATCCGATACTGCTCAGTTTCGGCGGGCTATTGGTACTTACAGCGATGGTGATATTCGCTGTGGATGTGTTCCTCACTATCGCCAAAACCCAGCTTGCCACACCCACCGTCAAAGCCGTCAAACTCTCCAATATCTTCTTGCTTTTGGGAATCCTAAGCGGATTTGCCATGGCTCTTAGTCTTAGCGGCTTTTGGAGTGTGGATATCGAAGATGTTGTGCGCGCCCATGTCTGGGCAGTGGTGGGCGGCTATGTGCTGATGACCGTGTATGGCATCACGCTGGTGCTCTTGCCGATGTTTGGTTTGGCGCACGGGTTTGACGAAAAGCCTATCAAAAGAGCCATCACTACCCTCGCACTTGCCGTGGCGCTTGTCTACATAGGTGCGCTTCTTGGATGGCGTTTTGTGGAAGGATTGGGGATTTTTGCCGGATTTGTGAGTGTGGCTTTGTATGCGCAGCAAATCTTTCTCATCTACAAAACCCGCGTGCGAAAAGAACTTGATATCTGGTATCGCTCTATGCTCTTTGGCTACGGCGCTTTTGCGCTTGCCGTAGCTATAGGCGCTTTGGGACTGCTTTTTGGTGTGCGCCAGATGGTCTATGCTGCCATATGGGCGCTTTTCGTGTTCTTTGCCTTTTTAATCAACGGGCATCTGTATAAAATCATTCCCTTTTTGGTCTGGTTTCATCGCTTTAGCGACCTGGTGGGCAAGCAGCGCGTGCCGATGCTGCATGAGATGTATCCCAAAAAGCAGGCAGACTATCAGTTTTGGATGAGTGCGGTAGGTGCTGCGCTGGTGTTTTTGGGACTGCTTTTTGGCAGTGATGCGCTTTTCAAGGCTGGTGGGAGTTTCATGCTCATCGGTGCCGTTTTTTTGGCTACCAGTGTAGCGTGGATGATGCGCTATAAATGAGAAAAAGAGAAAATTACAAATCGAGCGAAAACTTTGCACATTGTAGCTTGAAAATTGTATGTTGGCGAAGCCAAAAAAGTGCGCTCAATAAGGTAAACGGGCGTCCGCTATGCAAAATATTTGCATAAACGCGGCGCCGTGCGAGCCTAAAAACGACAAGCAGTTGTCGTTTTTTATACGGCTCTCCCTTTTTAATACAATTTTCAAGCGGTGCCCCGTAGGCAACAATTGCAACTCGTTTGAGCGAGATTTGGTAATTTTCTATAATGATTAATGAGGAGCTGATATGGCAAAAGTGACGAAAGAGCAGGTCTACGATGCGATTCGCACCGTCATCGACCCGGAGGTGGGGTTTAATCTCGTAGACCTCGGTCTCATCTACGATGTGGATATTGATGAAGAGAACAACGTGCATGTGAAGATGACTCTTTCGACGCGTGGATGTCCCCTGCATCAGATGATGCAGCAGTGGGTCAAGGAGGCGGTGGAGCGCATCCCCGATGTCAAGAGCGTGACGGTAGAGATCGTCTGGGATCCACCGTGGAACATCTCTATGGCCAGCGATGAAGTGAAAAAGGCCCTGGGGGCGATGTGAAAGAGCTCAGAGCCTTTTTTCGCCACCTCTACGGCGCAGGTGTGCTCTTTTTTTACTATCTCAAATGGCCGATAGTGCTGGGATTGCCGGTGCTGTACTACTATCTGCACTACCCGCGCAACATCGTGATGGATATTTTGTGGCTCTACTGCCTGGGGCTCATCATCAAAGATTTCGTGGTGATGTATCTGCGCTACAAAAGAGGAGAGAAGATATGGAGATAGAGCTTTCTACCAAAGTGGGCGAACTGCTGGATGCCTATCCCAAGCTCGAAGAGGAGCTCATACGCATCAACCCCAAATTCAAAAAGCTCAAAAACCCCATCTTACGCCGCACCGTAGCCAAAATCGCCACCCTCGCGCAGGCTGCAAAAGTGGGTGGGATGGATCCCGTGGAGCTTGTCAACCTTTTGCGAAAGGCCGTGGGTCAACCGCCATTGCAAGACGTGGAGTATACAGAAGAAGATAGCGAAGCGCCAGTCTGGATAGCTACAGAGCCAAAGGCCCTGCTCGATGCCAACGAATTGCTTGATAGCGGCAAAAATCCGTTAGCAGAGATTACGAAACTCCTCAAAAATGCCAAAAGCGGCGATGTGGTGCAGCTGGTAGCCGATTTTCGTCCTGAACCCCTTATAGAGGAGATGCAAAAGCGAGGCTACGAAGTCTACGTAGCCCAAGAGGGCGAAAAGTTTCGCACCTTTATCAAAAAACCGTAACCATCTTCGGCCACAGCTCTTTGGTTAGAAGAATCTTTTCGACCCGCTCTTGCCAGAGGGTGCGAAAGAGTCTGATCTCGTCGCTGTTTGCTTGGCCGCTAAGGATCTTTTGCATCAGCGGTTTC
>WGBB01000024.1 GCA_015494505.1 Nitratiruptor sp.
ATTTTCCCAAGCCTTTTGCATCCACACCGGTGGTTTTCATCGTCACGGACATCCATGGTCGCGATCCCGGAAGCGCTCGCATCAAGAACGTAACCCGCAGCGGATTTGACGTCTCGATCGTCGAGCCCCAAGGAATGGACGGACCCCACGTGGATCAAAACGTCAGTTACATAGCGGTCAATAAGGGTCTCCATAAGATAGATGGTCATATTGTCGAGGTGGGCACGATAGATACTAAGAAGATACAAGGGCTCTATGCCCGTGGTGACAAGGGATGGGAAAAGCTCACGACCACGGCACGTTTTTGCGAACCGGCGATATTGGCCAATATCCAGACGCTTCATAACGAACAAAACCAAGTTCCCAAAAAGCCATCCAAACCCTGGATGACTGCCGCAACTTTCATCGGTAAAAACAAGGATATCTACGTAGCGCTCGATAGAAGCGAGACGGATGACGGCAAGGTAACAGAACCTGAGACCATCGGGTATATGATAAGCAACGGTGATTTTGCAGGAAGTTTCCAAGATGCGCACGGTCAAACGATTCGTTTCGAGATACGGCGAAAAGTCCGTTATTTCGAAGGTTGGGACAATGATGTGTGCAGGATTGTAAATTATATTAATAGCTACGATTCGCGACCCATTGCGGTGGGTTGGAAAAACAGCCGCTACGGCGATAACGGCGGATGGTTTCGAATCTGTAAATACAATAGAGCAAATATCGGCTTTTTAGTAGATGAGGATACCGCACACGACAGCGAGCGCTGGCATGTGCCCGAAGATGGTGGAATCTATGTCTTTAGCGAGCCTTTTATCGTAGATGAAGAGAATGCTACCACCAAACCTATACGCTTCGCTATTCGCGACGTTTTTCGCTCCCCAAGCGACCGCAACATCTCCACTAAGATTGTAGCAACGGAATTCAACCTTACGCTTGCGGAGATGGATGCAAACGGTACCTACCACGACGACTTTAACGGCACGGTCTGTAGCGCGATTTTTGATAATGCATCGAAGCGACGACTGAGTGACTGGAACGCTACGTATTGGCATAGCGGTGATGAGGTGAACGAGACGCGCGTGCAGCTGGGAAGCTCGTTTGCAAGCAAAAAAGCTTTCATCCATCTGTACTGGATTGAAAATGCTTTTACTTCGTGCTCGGGGGGTTTGCGGGATGGTAACGAAACGAACTCTAGCGACTATTTTGCTATTCGTCCGGTTCGCTTCACTCTCGTGATACCTGCTAACGTGGTAGCGGGCGTGGACTTTAACATAACCGCGAAGGCGCTAGGCAACGACGGGCAGCCTGCTCGTGACTACAACGAATCTGCAGGCGGCACCTTCGATCTCAATATCAGCTACAGAAAGCCTCTTTGTAAAGAAGGTTCGTTTACTCCCCCTATAGCGAGCGGTTGGCAGTTTGGCGATGGCCGCAAGCGCCTCCAGACTCGTTATAGCGAAGTCAACGAGCTCAATATCACGATAGCGGAAAAAGCAGAGTGCGACCTGCGCTTCGCCGCCGTCGATTGTGAGGATAAAAATGTGAGCGGCTACTGGGAGAGCAACGACACACGTATCCTCCCGGCCACTGCCACGCTCACCGTTGCACCGCACCACTTTGCTGTCGCGGCCAAGCTGCACGATTTTGACGAAGCGAACGGCTTTACCTATCTCTCACAAGACCTCACACACAGCGCGAAGATAGAGTTCAATGTAACGGCACAAAACGCACAAAATGGTACCACTCAAAACTACAATGCACAATGCTTTGCCAAAAACGGCACGCTTGTCTTTGGCTACCGCCCGATCGATAGAAAGGTGCATACTATCTTGCACAAACTTTTCATCGATAGCACCCTGAAAACGAGCGGTACCACAGACCTCAACAACTCCATCGTCGCGACGATAAATGCTGCAGATTTTAGCACGGAGCATAACGGGACGCTGCAAGGAGCGCTGAGGTTCAATTTCGATCGTAACTACACAACCCCGGTGCGTGCATTCGATTTCAATCTTACAGACGTCAACTACACCGATAGCGACGCGGTTTTTGGCTCTACAAGCCCCAACGAGCAAGCGAGGTTTTACTATGCTAGAATAGCTACAAACGACCTAGAGAGCCCAAAAGATAGCGACACCGTAGATGTGAATCTGCTAGTCTATGGAGCAAAGGTGGGAGAGGAGCTGATGCCTGGATGGTATCTGATGCAGCCGCACGCAGATAGCGACGGCAACATCACGCAGATGAAGGCCAAAGCGGGCTTTAGCTTGACAAGTCCCAATCGCGCCCTTGTGCTTTCAGCATCTCCTGCTCAACATGGTCACTACACTATCACCATCGGCAATAGCTCCCATATCCCCAGTGCCGTTATTCATCTCGATGTCCCCACGTGGTTTTGGTATAGCTACGCAGATAATAAGAGCTATAGTTTCGCCCCAAGTAGCGACTGTAGCCGCCATCCGTGTATCCGCTATCGCTACATCGGCGTGGGCAAAGAGCCTATCCATAGCGGCACAGTCACCGGTGTAGACTACGAACAAAACGTCACGCGGCATGACCGTGGCGTGAAGGTGTTTCGATGAGGCGGGGATTTACGCTTTTGGAGCTCATCTTTTCGATGGTGATCATCGCTCTTGCCTTTACGGTGCTGCCCAAAATCTTGCAAGTAAGCGCCAAGAGTTCGGTCAAAATGCTCAAAGAGGAGGCCATGAGCGACGCCGTCGCCCTCATCGGCCTTATCAAGGCCCTGCCTTGGGATGAAAACAACACCCAAAGCGACGATATCCTGCACACCCTCACCGCCGCTTCCAACGACTATCGCTGTGATCCTACCACGCACTACCGCAAAGGGGGCTTCGTGGGTTCTCGTGGCTGCTTCGAAGATCGCAATGCCTCTGCCATAGGGATCGACGGGGGTGAGAGCGAGCCGGACGATATCGATGATTTCGATGGGGTTACCAAAACCATCGCCAATGCCGCCGGCACCAGGCGCTATATGCTCGGGGTGCGTGTGTGCTATGTAGCCGATACGACGAACCCATTTGCGCGCACCTGTATCGCGCAAAGCAGCGACATCAAATATGTGGATGTCAATATCACGCCGCTATCAAAGCAGCAGCTCTTGGGTGCCACCGTTGCCCGTTTTTACTATTTTGCCAGCAATATCGGGCAGCAGCATATCAATAGAAGGCCATGGCGCAAATGAGGCGAGCGTTTACATTGATGGAGCTCATAATCGTGGTGGTCATCATCGCCGTGCTCTCGGTAGCCTCGTTCAAAGCGATCGCCGCTTTGAAAATCCGCACCTACAAAGCCAAGGAGATTACGCGTCTTTCACTGCAAAGCCAGATAGTCCTCGATGAGCTGGCCCAAAGGCTCGCTGCGCGCATCCACGCTACCGTCATCGGCTATGACCCCTCTTCGGGGAACTTCAAATATATTTCCGATATTTTGCCTAACGAGCATTTTGCCGTTTTGGAGTGGATAGGGTATGACGAGGAGAATCTAAGTCTTGGAAACTACAGCGGTTTTGTGGATATGAAGCGCTCCATCACATCTTTTAGCGACTACACCCTCTATACCGATATAGCGCTTACGGACCTTTCGCGCCGAGCACTCATCTTCGCAGCGGCCTTCGATCGAGGCTATAGCGGCGAGGATTTGGACAATGCCTTTGGCTGGCACGGCAAACGCAGTGACGCTGCCTTCGATATCACCGCCACGCCGCCCCACCGTATCACCGTCACCGACAGCGTAAAACCCAAATGGATATACGAAAAGTACTACCTGGCCAAGAGCGCGTATGCCGTAGCGAGAGCCGCAGATATCGACAAAAGCGCTGCCTGCTTGCAAGGACTCGATGTAGATGACGATACGATGCTGCTCTTTTACGACTATAGGCCCTGGAGGGGCGAGACCTTTTGCGCCGACCCCAAGGGAAGCGGCCAGAGCGGCAAGGTGAGCATCCTCATGCGCCACATCGCAGGATTAAGTGCCGTGGAGCGTGACTATACGCTGCGTATCACCCTCGATATCAACGAGTCGATGCGCGGCACGAACGTGGGAGTACACTTTAGCAAGATGAAGGTGGTCTTTTGAGACGGGGATTCAATCTGCTTATGGCCATATTTATGCTGCTTTTATTGGCGGGACTAGCGATGTTTACCCTCTCTGCCGCACGGATACACGCGCACTTTTTTGCCGATACCTATGCCAAAGAGCAGGCCGGGCTTTTTGCCGATGCGGTGCTCGAAGCGGCACTGATGAAGATAGAGGCAAACCGCACGGATCTTAGTTTCTCCTCACCCGATGGACGCTTCGCAGGTGCAGTAACCGTGGAGCGATGCTACGTGACGCAAAGCTACAACGACGAAAACGCCAACTGCAAAAAGGGCGTCAACGTCACTCTCATCGACACCCCCGCAAGCAACGGCTACATGCTTCTGCGTATAGAGGTCAACAGCACCGCCGGTAGCTTTTTGACTCCCATCCGCATCACCAAAAGGACGCTGCAACGACCATGAAACGAGCATTCACGATACTTGAACTTATCCTAGTGATGGTGATTATAGGGGTTCTCGGTGCGATGGCCGTCTATTCCTATAAGCCGCATTATCTTGCGCAGGATGCGGAATTTGTACGCATGCAGCTGCTCAAAGCCCAATATCGGGGGATATCTTTTGATAAGCGTTGGCTCAGCACCACTAGTCCTGTGGGCTGCATAGCTCTTGATGCGGCGTCGCTCAAAAAACTCGCTTCCCAAGAGCACTACAAATTCCACAGTAGCGTCAGCTCCGATTACAGGACGCTCTGTTTCGATTATCTTGGCAGACCCCATTTGGATGACAACCGCACACGTCCCGCTAGCCTCGCCACCCAAAAGACCAAAATCCTCACACTCACTTATAAAAATAGTTCGATAGATTTCTCTATTCTTCCTGCCACAGGGTATGTTATAATACAAAAACACTAAGCGCGGGGAATGGATGAGTGCGGTCATAATCTACAAAGACAAGCCCTATCGTTTTGACGGAAAACGCTTCGAGGCTATCGAGTGGTCGCAAGCTAAAAAGCACTTTGTCGCGGCACTCATCCCGGCCAATAAACTCCTGGCACTCTCTTTTAAGCTTCCGCTTAGCACTTCACCCGAACAGCTTGCGGTGCAGGTGGAGCTGAAGATGTATAACGAAGGGGGGCTCGACCCCAATCGCGACTACGCCATCGATTTTGTCTCCTATCCTTTAGAGAATGAAAACAGCTATCTTATCGAGGCGTTTGCCATAGCCAAGGATGACCTCGATGCGAGCGTGGGAGAGTATGCCAAAAAGATCGGTTTTTTGGATCTTGTCTTCCCGCGATTCATCGCCTACGAAGCGCTCTATCCCCAAGGAGCCGCACCCGCTATCATCGATCTTTTCATCCACATAGGCGAAGAGGAGGCTTTTGCCGCTCTCTACCAAAACGGCCGCTACATTGGATACCGTGCCATCGATTCGCTGTCGCAGATAGCCAAACGGACGGGAATAGAGACCGCTCGTCTCAAATCCTATCTGTTTCAAAAAGGGCTTTGGGAAGAAAGCTATAGTCTGGAAGAGAAAGCAGCCTTCGAAAAGCTCCAAGAAATCATCTACAAAAACGTTGAAAAAATAGTCTATAGCGTCAACTTCAAGCGCAGCTATTTCGGTGTCGCTTCGATCGATAGAATCATCTTCGATTGTGAAGGGGGGACGATAACGGGGCTGCGCGAATACTTTGTGAGTTTCGGTCTTGAGGGTGACCTGCGCCCCGAGGTGCTCTCGTGCTGCGACCTGGCGCCTAAAGAGGCCTCGCTTGGGGTTGTGGCCCACTATGCCCGAACCTATGAAGAGCTAGAGCAAAAACTCAACTTCACCCTCTATGAGCGCCAAAAACCGCTTACGCGTTACGAAAGCTTCTGGGTGGCTGCTGCTGCGGTCGCTCTCGTGGCGGCGATAGGGGGTTGTTATCTTTATCTCTCTAACGGTATGAGTGCACTTGATGCAAAGAGTGCTGAGCTGGAGCAAAAACTGGCTCATTACAAGCGTATCGAGACAAAATATGTGGCTGCTATCAAAAAGACGCAAAAGCAAAAAGAAGCCCTCGCAAAGCAGCTCCAAGCCCAACAGCAACGCAACGAGACTATAGAAGAGAGCGTGCAGGCGATTCCGTTTATACAAGAGGCAAAAAAAGCACGTCAAAAGATGATGAACGATATCGTAGAAGGACTCTATACCTATCGTCTCAGCACCAAAGCAATCGACCAAAACGGCTCTAAACAAGCCACCATATTGGTAGTCTCTAAAGATATGCAGCGAGAGCGTATTGCGAAGTTCATGGACTATATGCTCAAAAAGGGCTATCGCAACGTAAGCACGAAAGAGATAGTGCGCAAAGACGGACTCTATGAGAGTGCGATAGAGGTGGCACCGTGAGTTGGCGCGAAAGATTCGAATCGATTGAAACACGTATCCGGTCTTACCCGTTGTGGCAGAGGGTGGTGCTTTATCTATTGATAGCGCTTTTTATTCTTTATGGCGGATATGAACTCTTTTTGGGCGATCTCGTTGCCCAGCGGGAGTATAAAAAAGAGCAGATAGCCCGGCTCGAAAACAAAATCAAAAAGCGCTCCCCCCTGCGCTACGAAGCCAAACTCAAAAAGCTCAAAAAAGAGCTGGCGCAGCTAAGAGAGGAGCTCCAGCGAGCCCGTGCCAAAGAGATGGAACTGCGTTCGCGGTTACAAATGGAGCAGACTCGCTTTTTGGACCAAAAGAACCTAGCGGGACTTTTAGACGATATCCTGGCCGATTCTAAAAAAAGAGGTTTGGCTCTAGCCAAAATCGATATCCGTGATCTGCACGAGCCCTACATCGGCAAGATCCAAGTGGCAAAAGAGCTCGACGTGAGCGGTAGGGGAATGTTTTTGGCTTTAGCTGGTTTCTTGCGAGGTATAGAGAAACATCCAATGATGCTCAAAATAGACAATCTCCATATAGAAACCAACGGCACCGTCCCGCACTTTCGCTTCTTTATCAAGCTCTATGGAGTGGCGCGATGAGGTGGCTTGCTCTCATAGCGGCGGTGTGGACGGCATACGCTAGCGAACTGCCTGTGGCGTATGATCCTTTTTATACGGCGCAAAAAGTGATCAAAAGCGCCAGGCCCGACACTCCCCGATTTTACCGCCCCGTGCCTAAGCCGTTGCGGCTTTATGCCATCATGAACGATAAGGCCTTTATCAATAAGAAATTTTATAGAATTGGTGCTATAATTGATGGATTTCGTTTGGTGGCGATTGCAAAAGATCACGTGGTTTTGCAAAAAGGAAAATATAAAAAGATCCTCTTTTTATCGAAAAAACAGGTATTGCGAGTGACGGAAAAATGAAGAAAATAGTTATCATAGCACTTTTTTTGGTGTCGCTCTTTGGGGCAACGTGCGACGACAAACTCTTTAATCTCAGAGCGATGAGCGGTAGCGGGGGCGGAGTGACGATTCAAGACGTCCTTACGGACCTTGCTACAAGCTGTGATATTTCGATACTTTTTGAAGATACCCGCGCTCGCTACGCAATTAAAAAACCTCTCGATTTTGTCAATATTAAAAATTATACCCTCGAGGAGTTGCTCGATTTTATTTTGGGTGAAAACAATCTCTTTTATACGTATGATCCCCAAAAACATCTGCTCAAAATCGCCTATTACAAGACAAAAAATTTCAATATTGATTATATCAATCTCTCCTCCATGACCAGTGAGAGCAAGAAGTCTATTATCCTCGGTACCACCACGAGCGATGCGACGAACGGAGGTCTGGGAGAAACCGGCGGCATAGGAGGAGGTACGGGGACAGGAATAAGCGGTGAAGAGAGCGGCAGCTACGCCAACGACTACACCACCATTACCACCAAGTCGCAGTTTACCTTTTGGGATAGTCTCAAGCAGCAGCTCGATGTACTGCTTTCGGGCATAAGCGGGCAAAAAGACTATAAAATCTTCATCAACAAAGACGCCTCCCTCGTCACCGTCACAGGCACCAAGAAAGAGCTCGATGCGGTACAGCGCTTTTTGGATAAGCTGGCCGATAGAATGCACAAGCAGGTGCTCATAGAAGCAAAACTCATCGAAGTAACATACAACGATTCGCAAACCGTGGGGATTGATTGGAGCAAGTTCAATCTCGCGCTTTCCGGCATGCGCGAAGGGTACAAATCGCGCATAGACGGTGTTAAAGAAAATACTCTGAGCATTCCCAACTATTTCATAGGCTATAACTTTTCGATGGAGGGGCTTTTTGACTTTTTGAAAAAGTATGGCGACGTCAAGGTGCTTTCCAATCCTAAAATCCTCACCCTCAACAACCAGCCCGCCATTATCAACGTAGGCGACCAGCTGGCCTATCAGTATGAAACCAGCGGCACCACCAATATCCAAGGCGGCTCCACCGTAGGGACGCAGACCTATGCCATAGGCCAATCCTTCGTGGGTATCACGCTGTATGTCATCCCCGAAATCACTGACGATAATCAAATTATAATGAAAATCAATCCCGTCACCAGCGAGCTGCTCAATGACCAAGAGAACAACGGCTCCATCCGCCGCCTCCCGCCCGATGTGAAGATCAAGCAGCTTACTTCCATCGTCAAAGTCAAAGACGGTCAGAAGATTCTCATAGGGGGACTAGTGAGCAAAAACATCGCCAACGACCACAACAAAGTTCCCGTGCTCGGTGATGTGCCCCTCTTGGGACGGCTCTTTCATAGTACCACGAAACGTGCCAAAAAGAGCGAACTTTTCGTGCTCATAGTGCCTAAGATAGTGCGAGAGAACAACATTCCTACTATAGACGAACTCGCTATCTTCAAGGACGAGTAGTGGCCGATTTCAAGCAAATCGCCCAGCTCTTCGAAGATAGAGTCGAAAACGTGGACTACTACGAAACGCGAGCGCATCTGCGAGCCAAAAACGAGCTGCTGGAGATTCTCGATGGTGAGACCAAGCAGCTTATATTTTTGGTAGGTGAGCCGGGCAGCGGCAAATCGCTTTTTTTATACAATCTTCCCAAAATCCTGGATGAAAAATACCATATCATTCGCTTCAATACCCCCTTTTTCGAACCGGTGGATTTTATCAAGCATCTGATTCGGCGCAAAGAGTCCGAAGTGGGCGAGTTTGCCCTAGAACAGCTCATCTCACAGGCCGTAGAGCTCTATAAAGAGAGTCCTACCATCGTGGCTATCGATGAAGCGCAGCTACTGAGCAAAGATATGATAGAGCTTTTGCGCATCCTTGCAGATTCCAAGGCCTTTTGGTTCATAATGGCGATGCACAGGCACGAATCTGCCAAAATTTTGCGCGAGCCGCAGTTTTCCTCACGCCCCCACCGCATTATCGAGCTGGGGCTTTTGGAGTATGACGAGGCACGGGAGTATATCGCCAAGGAGCTGCTCAAAGCGGGTGCATACAATCTCGAGGAGGAGCTATCCAAAAAGCAGGCCAAGACCATCTATAAATTTTCTAAAGGCAACTTCAGAGACACCAAAAAGCTGCTGCATAGAATGTTTTTGCTCATGGATGCGGCGTTGAAACTGGGAAAAAACGAATTTACCAAGCCGTCGCGCTGTCTCGTGACGATGGCGGCGATAGATGGAGGGCTCATTGATAGCTAAATTCGAAGAGCTGCAAAAAAGGTGCCGCCGCTACTACTTCAAGCGCCGTATTTTGCCATTATTGCTCATAGTCCTTATACTCGCTGCAGGCGGATGGTATGCGCTGCGTGAGTTTGGGGCGAAACCACCGGTATCTGCTGTTTCGGAGGCAAACACGACGATTACGGCCGCTTCTGAGTCTAAAAACGTGAACGCTCCTAAGAAGGAGCCCTCAAAAGAGTATCCGAAAAAGGAACGCGCCAAAAAGTGTGTAGCCTTACAGCTGCTCTATAGCTTCGATACGATGATGGAGAAAATTTTTGAGAAAAAATACGCGGCGATGAAACTAGGGCTTGATTGTCGCATCCAGTACGGCAAGATGCTAGAAGACGGTCGCAAGCAGGTCTTTCTCATCTGCAACACATCTTCAAAAAAGAGTGCCCTCAAGCCATACATCAAAGCCCTCAAACGTGCAGGGATGGACTACACTATCATAAACGACGATTGCCGCTATAAAAAGCGCCGCAAACATAAAGCCAAGCCCAAAAAGACCGATAACGTGAATAACGAAAATATCGAAGCTTTGCCCGATGCCACGATAGTTACCGATATATCGAAAGAGCAAAGAGTACGAAACATAGGCGCTGCTGGGCTCGTGGAGGCGGAAGCTGTGGATATGGCGGAGCTCGAAAAGCTCTATGCCCAACGCCACAGCTACGATTTGGCTCTTAAAATCGCACGCCTCGCATACCAAAAGGGTGCATATAAAAAGGCACTTACGTGGGCTAAGAGGGCCAACAAACTCGATCGCACCAAAGAGGGAGCCTGGATACTCTATGCCCAAAGCCTCTACGCCCTGGGCAAAAAGCGCCAGGCCAAACAGCTTCTGCGTGTCTATCTGGACTATCGTGATTCGGCCAAGGCCAAAAAACTGCTGAGTGAGTGGCAATGATACGACAAAAGATACGATTGGGCGATCTGCTTATAGATGAAGGGCTCTTGACGCAAGAGCAGCTCGAACACGCTCTAAAGCTCCAAAAAGAGTCCGGTTTTAGCAAAAAGCTGGGGCAGATTCTCATAGAAGAGGGCTTTATTACCCAAAAAGAGCTGCTTCGTGCTCTTTCCAAGCAGCTCGGCTACGAATTTGTGGATCTCTATGGCGAAAAGATAGATTTCGAAAAGCTTGGGCGCTATCCTCTCCAGATTCTCAAAAACGCCAAAGCCGTTCCGTTTGACGAAGATGAAGATTTTGTCTATGTCGCCACTTCGGACCCTCTTAACTTCGAGGCTCTCGAGGTCCTCGAGCGCACGCTCATGAAACCCGTAAAAATCTATCTGGCGCTCGAAGACGAGATAGAGGCGATTTTTCACAGGCTTTCGATCCTCGAGGATACCAAGTACATCATCGAAGAGGTAAAACGAGAACTCCATACCGAAGGGATTAAAAAAGAGGGCGAAGAGAGCGCAGTAACGCGCCTTATCCATCTTATCGTCAAAGATTCGGTACTCAGACGCGCCAGCGATATCCATATCGAGCCGGACGAAAAGAAGGCCGTGGTGCGTGCACGCATAGACGGCGTATTGCAAGAGACATTCGTCTTTGACAGCGAAATCTACAATGCTCTCAATACCCGTATCAAGCTCATGGGAGGTCTCGATATCTCCGAAAAGCGAAAGCCCCAGGACGGGCGCTTCTCTCTTGTAATAGAAGAAAAACTCTACGACTTTAGGCTCTCCACCGCCCCTACGGTCTACGGCGAGTCGATTGTGATGCGTATCCTCGATCGCGCCCGTGCTCTTTTGCGCCTCGAAGAGTTGGGGTTTGAAGATGAAAATCTGGAGCTTTTTGAGCGCATGATACGCTATCCCTACGGCATCGTGCTCATTACGGGCCCCACGGGAAGCGGGAAGACCACGACGCTCTATGCGGCACTCAATGAAATCAAGAGTATCGCCAATAAAGTTATGACCATAGAAGACCCAGTGGAGTATCGCCTTCCGCTGGTGCAGCAGGTACAAGTCAACGAAAAGGCGGGACTCACCTTCGCCGTGGCGGTGCGCTCCTTTTTACGACAAGACCCCGACGTCATCCTCGTGGGCGAAATCCGCGACAAAGAGACACTCGATGCGGCGGCCCAGGCTTCGCTCACAGGTCATATGGTCTTTTCTACGCTTCATACCAACGACGCACCGGGAGCCATCTCCCGTTTTGCCCAGATGGGTTTGCAGCCTTTTATGATAGCTGATGCGATGGTAGGCGTAGTAGCACAACGTCTGGTGCGTAAAATCTGTCCCTACTGCAAAAAAGAGACGCATCTACCTCCATCGCTCAAAAAGATAGTGCAAAAGTATCTGCCCGAAGAGTACACCCTCTACAAAGGCGCTGGCTGCTCCAAGTGCGACTTTAGCGGTTATTACGGCCGTACGATGATTTCGGAGGTACTGCTCATCGACGAGGATGTTGCTAAGCTCATCAGCGAAGGGGCTACGAAGTTCGAGATATACGAGTATGTGGTGCAGCACAAAGGGTTCAAGCCGATGATTTACGATGGTATCAAAAAGGCTCTTAAAGGTATCACTACCGTCGAAGAGGTTTTGCGCGTAACGAAGGAAAAGTAGGTGAAGTACTATCGTATCCAGTACAAAATCGGTAAAAAGCGCGACTACTATATCCTCCAAGCACCCAACAAGCCCGAAGCCATCAAGAGCTTTTTGCAGCGCAATATCGGGGTGCTGGTAAGCATCCAGGAGATATCCGAGCCCCTGGGATTGAAGCTACGCACTATTCTCGACAAACTCAAAAACCCGATACGCAACCGTCCCGTCAACCTGGAGCGCTACATCGCGCTTCTCGAGCAAGTATCGGTGATGCTCGATGCGGGACTGCCTCTCAATTTTGTCCTTTCCGAAGCTACTAAAAACGAAAAAGACCCGATGCTGCGCGCTATTTTTTCTCAAATAGCCGAAGATATCGAAAGCGGCAAGAGCCTCTACGAAGCGGCTAAGCGCTTCCGTACGCAGCTGGGCACGCTTTCGCTCTCGATGTTTCGCCTGGGCGAAGAGACGGGGGCTTTGGCCGAAGAGATAGGCCATCTGGCCAAAATCATGCAAGAGATTCTCGACAACCGCCGCAAATTCAAAAAAGCCACGCGTTACCCCATCTTCATCATCGTAGCGATGAGTATCGCCTTCGTGGTAGTGACACTGATGGTAATTCCGCAGTTTGAGGCCTATTTCAAAGAGTCGCAGATGGAGCTGCCGCTGCCTACGAAGTTTTTGCTCTGGATGGAGCATGCGATGCAAGAGTACGGGCTTTGGATTTTGGCAGGCGGCGTGGCGGTAAGCGTGGCTATCGGCTTTTTGTATCGTCGCAGTGAGCGAGTGCGTTACTGGCTCGATAGGTTTCTTTTGCGCATTTTCGTGCTGGGCAGAGCCACCTACTATGCGATGCTAAGCCGCTTTATTTACATTTTTCGCGTCCTCAATGACGCCGGTATCCCTATGATAGATGCACTCAATATCGCTATCGAAATAGTAGACAATAGCTACTTGCGTAGCAAAATCCAAAAAATCCCGACGGCTATAGAAGAGGGGCGCTCTTTGCATCAAGGTTTTTTGGAGACGGAGCTTTTCGAGAATATGATAGTGGAGATGGTGCGCAGCGGTGAAATAGGCGGCGGGCTTTCGAGGATGCTTGGCAAAATCAATAAAATTTTCAAAGACCGCTTCGACTATATCGTAGACAACATAGCGACCCTCATCGAACCTGTGCTTATCGCCGCTATCGCGGGATTCGTTCTCACGCTTGCCCTCGGCATATTCTTGCCCATGTGGAACCTTACACAAGTAGGTGGCTGATGGATTTCAATGTAGAAAGCGGCAGCATTATCGTGGCAATCGTGAGTATGTTTATTTTGGGATTTGGCTTTTGGATTATAAAGAAGATGGGAGAGCTTTAGGGGTTGCACCCTTCGCTCAGTTCAAAAGTTCCCTTGGCAGGGTCATATACCCAGCAGTCGTTTTTATCGGGTTTTCCGGCACCGTTTTCCGCCACGCCTTTTGAGCTATCGGATGCAGGACCTCTGTAGAGAAATTTCGACCCGCTTTTGGTGCAGCTCCATTTGGTATCGACAGTAGAAGAGTTTTTGAGTATCCAGTTAAATGCCGGATTGCAGTCGCCAAGCTGCTTGGGATAACCTGATGTTGTATTGAGGTCGTTTTGGGTTTTTCCGTTGCCCCATGTCATCGCTCCTTCGCTCACTACCCAGTCACTGTGGATATCCTCTAGTGCGCTTTGGATGGTGGAGGCTGTGGCCGTTTCGGATGCGATTTTGGAGTTGGAGCTGAGGCCTCGAAATTTGGGAAGCGCCACGGCGGCGAGGATGCCCACCACCACCATGACGAAGATGAGCTCAATGAGCGTAAAGGCTTTTTTAGTCATTGTCCGTAAGGTCGATGTAAGTTATATTATCATCGCGATTCCATGTGAAACCGAGTTTTTTGGTGAGTTTCTCTTTTACTTGTTCTTTATCCCGTCCAGCGATATGGGTATATATTCTCATTTTACCGTTGTTCAGATAGTAATATTGAATCCAAGAGCCGTTTCCCGGATAATAATAGATAACATCTTGGTTATAGTATCTCCAACCTTTTTGATTGGAAGATGTCCATGTGAATGCAGGCACTTTTATGAGATTTGTGACATTGATGTCTCTGTCAGTGAGGTTATTGAGTTCGCTTTCATTAAGATATGCAGCCGGTGCATTTTGCAAGACGTTTGTATAGTTTGATACTATGTTTGAAACGACGGCGTTTTGCTTCAGCCCCTTAAATTTCGGCAACGCCACAGCCGCCAAGATTCCGATAACTACCATCACGAAGATGAGTTCGATGAGTGTAAAACCGCGTCGTGTCATGTTCTCCCCTTTGACAAAATTTTTTGGTTTTCAGACCCATTATCGAACGGGTCGCAAATTTTTTTAGGGCAAAAATTATCGGAAAAGTTTGAAAAATTTTAAGATTTTGCGATTGGTTTTTTTTGTGATATAATTTTAACTCCCCTCCCCCTATGGAGCAGCAGGGCGTACTTGTCCTGCTGCGACACTAAGTCTTAAAATTAATGGACAATCAAAAAAATATTTGCTACCATTACGCTCCAAAAACTCGCAAAAGGTCTGATGATGAGAAAAGGTATCCATCCTGAATATGTAGAGTGTGAAGTGACTTGCGCGTGCGGCAACCATTTTGTGGTACTCTCCAACAAGCCTCAGCTTAAGATCGAGATCTGCAATAAGTGCCATCCATTCTTCACAGGTAGCGAAAAGATCGTCGATACTACAGGTCGTGTGGATAAATTTAAGAAAAAATACAACCTCAAATAAGTGCTCCGTCTCGTTCCCACGCCACTGGGAAATCTCGAAGATATCACGCTGCGAGCCCTCGAGGCTCTGCGCAGTGCCGACGTGATTCTGTGCGAAGATACGCGTGTTACGAAACAACTCCTCTCACTTCTTTCAGAACGTCACCATATAGACTTCGGTCATAAAACGTTCATTGCAGTCCACGAACATAACCAAAAAGCCTTTTTACATAAGATAACTCCCGAATTTTTTGCACAAGAGGTGGTCTATGTGAGCGATGCGGGGATGCCGGGCATCAGCGACCCGGGAGCCGAGCTCGTGCGCTATGCCCAGGAGCACGGCATAGCCTACGAAGTGCTGCCTGGTCCCAGCGCCGCCGTTACGGCTTTCGTGGCGAGTGGATTTGAGTGTGTTCGTTTCGCCTTTTACGGCTTTTTACCCCACAAGGGCGCCCAGCGTCAACGTGAACTAAAAAAGGCTCTCGCGGAAGATAAGTGTGTGGTGCTGTACGAATCGCCCCACAGGCTCCTCAAACTACTCGAAGAGCTCTCCGATTTGGCTCCCAAGCGAACCCTCTTTTTAGCAAAAGAGCTGACGAAAAGATATGAAGAGTTCTTCAAAGATAGTGCAGCAAATCTTTATGAGCGATTCCGTAACGTGACAATCAAAGGCGAGTGGGTGGTAGTGATCGACAAAAACGAAGCTCAGGCCAGCACTCTTACACTCTCGGTAGATGATATTCTCCGCCTTCCTCTGCCCAAAAAGGAGCTTGCCAAGATGCTTGCCCAAGTGAGCGATAAAAGCGTAAAAGAGTGGTATGCCATCCTTACGAAAGATTAAGTAACAAATCGCTACAATCAATCCTATGATAGTCTACGGCAAGCGAATCTTTGCATATCTTTTAGAGCGCCATATCGACAAAATCGAGCGTGTCTACGTGCTCAAAGATCTCGACCCCAGAACTTTCGGGACACTTAAAAAACATGGCATTCCCGTAGTGCGTGTCGACAATAAAAAAGCACAAGCGATGGCCCATGGCGGAAATCACCAGGGAGTGCTGATAGAGATAGAAGATTTTCGCTTCGCCGAATTTGCAGATCTCAAAGAGAGCGATTTTTTAGTGTTGCTGCACGGCGTAACGGATGTGGGCAATATCGGCTCCATCGTGCGCACGGCGTATGCACTGGGAGTCGACGGCATTGTCGTGACGGGACTAAAAAACTTGGAGATGAGCGGCGTAGTGCGACGATCCAGCGGAGCGGCTCTTGATATGCCTATCGCACTCAAACCAAATCTCCTCGAATGTATCAAAGAACTGCAAGACCGAGGCATGACGGTGTATGCCGCCGATATGCAAGGCGAGGATCTGCGCAAAGAGCGTTTTGTCGCTAGACGTGCTCTCGTGCTTGGCAGCGAGGGGGAGGGAATACCCCGCAAGGCGTTGGAGCGCAGCGACAAGAGACTAAAAATCGTCATGGAGCGCGATTTCGATTCCCTGAACGTAGCAGCAGCTGCGGCGATTTTTATAGATAGGATGCGAGATGAGTGATCTAGAAAAACTGCGACAGATGGATATCGAAGAGATCCATAAAAAAACCTACATTTCTCCTCGCGTACTCCAATACCTCCTCGAAGAGGATTTTCAGAAAATAGGCTCGAAAGCCAAGGCTCTCGGATTTGTCAAGATCATAGAGCGTGAACTGGGAATGGATCTTGCGGAGCTTCGCGAAAAGATCGACCAATTTTACGGAGAGAGGCTCGACTACGATAGTGCCTTCGTGGTGCAGGAAAACGGTACGGGACGTTCCAATGTATTCCTCAAGATTTTCGTAGCGCTTTTGCTTTTGGGAGCGGCGGGGTATATCTATTTCGACAAACTCGCTCCCAAGCAGACTCAAAATTGCGAAACGATAACCCTCGAAGAGAACGAATCCAATGCAAGTGCACAAAGCGAAGAATCCCTCACCTCTTTGGAGCCAAACACCACGCAAGCTGCCAAAACCGAAAAAAACGAAACGATGAACACCGCCGATATGAATTTCTCTGCTGCGTCGGTTGAAGTAAACACAAGCGAAGCGAACGTTTCGAACCAAGTTTTTGAGTCCAACGAAACTGCCGAAGTGAACGTAACCGTCCCAAAAGGTGAAGAGCCGATTCTTGAAGGTGTCAATCCTACCGTAACCATCATCCCCGAGCGCAAACTCTGGGTGGGCATCATCTATCTTGATAACTACAAACATGAGGTGCATGTTACGCGCAAGCCCATCGAGCTCAACACTTCCCGTGACCAGCTCATAGTCACCGGGCACAGCCGCTTTCGTATCGACATAGACGGCAAAGAGCAAAACCTCACGGGGGCCAAAAAGCGACGCTACATCTACCGTGCCGGTGAGCTCGAAGAGATCGATTTAGCTACCTTTAAGAAATATAACAGGGGCAAAGCGTGGTAAAAAAGCTTTTGTTGGTATCGCTTCTTTGCTCTTTGGTTGCGGCTTCGCCTCTAAGTGACAAAATAGCGCATCTTATCGGCTACAAAAAGTATAGCCAAAATCGTGCTATCCTCAATGCCATTTTCATGCATACGGATAAGTTCAAAACAGCTGACGGTAAAGTGGATACCCTCAAAGTTGTACGGGTTTTGAAGCGACTCGGTTTTATCAAACTCAACTATCCAAACAGGGTGCCGCAAAAGATACGCTTCGCTACGTTCGGTGACCCGCATGTATTTTACAAGCTCGTTTTCGATGCACTGGGAAGTGCGGCCGTGTTTAATTATGCGATAGAGTCGATAGTCAAAAATGAAGAGGGCAGTGCCGTTACCGTGAGTTTTTCTGCCTCGTTTGCTCCCGACCCTGCACAAATAGCGGCTGTTTTTCAAAATGCGGGTTTCGATGTCAGCGACATACGGCGAAACGGTTATGACTGGAGCTACTTTATAGGTGCAGGTTCGTTGCGTCTTCATGTACCGCGTGTGCAAGGCAGCGTAGAGCTTGTGGGGCTCTCCGGCTCACACTGGGTAGAAGCCTTCGGCTCGATAAAAATCTCCTCTCACAGCGGTAATCACTGGATACCAGCCGTGTTTGTTTACGATGCGCATCTGCATCCCGTCAAAACTATCTTACTCTATGATGAGCGGCGAAGCTTGGAAGTTTCGTTGCCAAAAGGGCGCTATTATATTAAAATTGCAGATAGATTCACGAAGCACAACATTCGTAACGGATTTACAGTCTCCAGCCAGTAAAGGAAGTGGATGTTTGATGAAATACGGTTCAATAAAATAGAACGCCTGCCAAAATATGTTTTTGCAGCAGTCAACGAGCTCAAAATGGCTGCACGCCGAGCCGGCGAAGATGTGATCGACTTTAGCATGGGCAATCCCGACGGCCCTGCGCCCCAGCATGTGATCGACAAGCTCTGCGAAGCAGCCCAAAAGCCTAAAAACCACGGCTACAGCGCCAGCAAAGGGATCTACAAGCTGCGCTTGGCTATCTGCAACTGGTATGAGCGCCGCTATGGCGTGGCTCTCGATCCAGAGACCGAAGCGGTGGCAACCATGGGGAGCAAAGAGGGCTACGTACACCTGGTGCAGGCCATTACCAATCCCGGTGACGTGGCCATCGTCCCCGATCCTACCTATCCCATCCACTCCTATGCTTTCATCCTCGCAGGCGGCAGCGTGCACAAGACGGAGCTGGTCTTTAACGAAAACTTCGAAGTGGATGAGGAGCGCTTTTTTGCAGATTTACATAAAGCCCTCAACGAAGCCTTTCCAAAGCCAAAATACCTGGTGGTCAACTTCCCCCACAACCCATCCACCGCTACGGTGACGCCGGAATTTTACAAAGAGCTGGTCAAAATCGCCAAAAAAGAGCGCTTCTATATTATCAGCGATATTGCCTATGCGGACTTGACCTATGATGGGTACAAGACGCCTTCGATCCTGGCCGTCGAGGGTGCCAAAG